>JAEYSJ010000081.1 GCA_023434855.1 Bacillota bacterium
ATTTACAGTCTGCTCCCTTTAGCCACTCGGGAACCCCTCCGATTTTTTGGAGCTGGCGAGAGGAATTGAACCCCCAACCTGCTGATTACAAGTCAGCTGCTCTACCTATTGAGCTACACCAGCATCACCGGGTCACGAGATATAATGATAGCATACCTCCCCGCTATTGTAAAGAGGTATATCCTGGGGCATATGGGTACATCAGTGTAGAAAAACGCCATTCTCCTGGAAATCATTTTTCGTTATGTATACTTTATACTCTTTATCCATAAAAGCGACAAATACATTATCCAGTTTATCTTTATACTCCCCATGAAATGTTTCAATCTGCTGGGACGAAAATCCCATTTTCTTCAGCACCTTTTCCTGTAATTCTCCCTCTAATATAACGGGAACCAGAATTCTATTAGGATCTATTTTGATATTAAGCTGGTTAGGTTTTAGCGGTAAGAATTCAGCTTTTTTCAAAACACTTAACTTGCCATGAGGTTCTAAGACGGCGAGTTCCACTTCCGTTATATTGAATACATCTTTTTCCCGCAATAATTGCAACAGCATTTCTATCGACAACCGGGCTTTACGTAAGTTCTTTCTCAGAATTTGCCCGTTTTCGACCATTACAAGAGGCTCAAAATTCACCTTGTATTGTAGTGAACGGTATTTCAAAGTAAGCCAGTTAACCAATATTTGCAACAGACCCAGTAAAATTATTGCAATCAACCCACCGCCCATATCAATTCTGGTATCTGCTATATTTGCGCCGGCTACTGTTCCAATAGTTATTGAAATAGCAAAGTCAAATGGACTAAGCTCAGCAATTTGCCGTTGACCCATTATTAACCATATAACCAAGAGAACCGCCATCGTAGTTATGACCCTGAAAGCAGTAACACCAAGAACCTCCATATTTTCACCTCCTTAACACAGCATGGTGTTTAATATGCGCTAACTAAAAAATATATTTTGCAAAGTCCCAAATGGATTCCTTAAGCATTAATATCTCCAAATAGTGTAGGCACTAAAGATACAGTTTATGTAGCAAAAAGCCTCAGTAAACTTTCCTTTCCATAATAATAAACCCGCTACGCGGCCTTGGGGATACGGCTAACCGCGGAGTACGCGGAGGACACGGAGGGTTATTATTATTACTCTTATTCCCGGCGATATCCCGAGCTCAACGCACTACCTTCGTCCACAATTAAAATCATATAATATCCTGATCTGTTCTCACGAATATATATTCGTGCCGTTCCACTCCGTATACTCCGCGTACTCCGTAGTTCAAAAATGCTAGCCCCAGGCTGACAACGGCCCAAAAACTTATACATTTTTATACTATTAAAAAATAGTCCCTGAACGCGAGGTGTTACTCACGGCAGGGACTACTTTGCTAACATACATTAGAATTTCGTAATATTTAGGAGTTTGTTACAAAAGTCATTTTGGTGCAAGTCCGTCCACAATATATCTACATTTATCTGACGATAAACCCTATATTAAAGGCTGTTACAAAATACCCGTCTCTGTCGTTAGGCCTTTCAGTAGTAACCGGATGCCTTTGCTGTGCGGTTTCCCGGGCGTTTAACATCAGGGTATTTTATAACAGTTTAAATGAATATTAAGGAAAGTGTGTTTTTTGAAACACACTCTATTGTGGACATTTGGGATGATTCAAGGGTTTTGCAACAACCTCCTAGTTGGGCAAGAATGTTTTTTTAATTTTTCCGATTGCGGCTATCCTTTCTTCTGCAAGAAGATCTGCCGCTTTATAAGTTGTGATCTGCTCCCTTTGAGAAATGGCAATAATTTTTTCGATATTTGTGTAAATAACCTCTACCTTTTTGAAGGCCCGTTCACGATTATACCCACCATTCAACTCGTCAGCCACATTTATTAAACCGCCGGCATTAATTATATAATCAGGCGCATAAAGAATTCCTCTGCTTTGAAGTATGTCACCATGACGTTCTTCCTTAAGCTGGTTGTTTGCCGGACCGGCAATTACCTTGCACTTAAACAGGTCAACCGTATCATCATTAACTACAGCCCCTAATGCGGCCGGTGCATAAATATCGCACTTAATACCATATATACCTTCCGGTTCTACGAATTCTGCTCCCGTTTCCCGCACAACCCGGTCCACATTATCGTGACAGACATCTGTTACAATTAACTTGGCGCCTTCTTCATAAATATATCTGGCTAAATGATAGCCTACATGTCCCAGTCCCTGGAGTGCCACCGTCTTACCATTAAGCAGGTCACTGCCCCAGACAGCTTTAGCACAGGCTTTCATACCTTTCAATACACCATATGCCGTTACAGGCGAAGGATCACCACTTGATCCGGCGATTGTTCCCACACCGGTAACATGCGTTGTTTCCAAACGGACGATATCCATATCTTCTACATTAATACCCACATCTTCAGCGGTTATATAGCGGCCATTAAGGCTTTCCACATACCTGCCGAAGGACCTGAATAACGCCTCATTCTTATCATGCCGTGAATCACCGATAATAACTGCTTTGCCGCCACCTAAATTTAGGCCGGCGGCTGCCGCTTTATAAGTCATCCCCCGGGCTAACCGCAACACGTCAAGAATAGCTTCATTTTCATTAGTGTAGTTCCACATCCTCGTTCCGCCTAATGCGGGACCAAGTGTAGTATCATGGATACAAATAATTGCTTTAAGACCTGAAGCTTCATCATGGCAAAACACCAATTGTTCGTATTTATACTGCTCCATATAATTGAAAATTTCCATGATTAACTTTTCCCACCCTAAAAATTATTTAGAGTCCGTTGCTGCCTGCTCAGTCACATGCTTAAACTGTTTTGCAAATTCCTCAGGGGATAACTTCGTTACTTTCGCCAGTTTCCCCAAAGCCGCAGTATCAAAATCTTCCTCTTCCAATCTTGTCATATATTCTCGGGCTATCCGGTACTGCACGGAATCAATATTTACCATGCGGACCTGAGTTTTCTTTGTCACTGTATCAAGCATTTGGTCGAAACTTAAAGGCAGCACCTGATTACCGGCAATGGTAATTATGGCGTCACTGCCACCGTTTTTTAAGAAATGAAAAGCGGCAAAACCTAAATTGCGAGTGTATTCAATGTCGTAGGCGATGGGTGGTGCGCATCGTACTTCATAACCCACTTCTTTACCTACAATCGTCATTTTTATACCCAGTTCTGCCAGACGCTTAGTAGTAGCTTTTTTTAATAACTCCAGAAAGTTAATCTCCGCGTAACGAATGTGGCCATGTTCATCCAAAGGCAGACCGTCAATAGTATTTAAATCTTCTTCTGGAATTTTTTCAATTAAGCCCTCTGCAATAACGGCTAGACCAAATTTCTTCCCTTCGGCCAACTGTTTAATAATTGAACCTGCCAAAATATCGACAAGTTTACCCAGTTTAACTTTAGCCTCTGGAAACTCTTCAGGTATTACGGTTACGGTTGCAGCCGCACTTTTCCCAATACCCAAAGATAAATGGCCGGCGGTACGGCCCATGCCAATTACAAAGAACCAGCGTTGAGCAGTCCTGGCATCTTCCAACAAGTTTGTAACTATTCGTGTACCCACTTCACGTGCTGTCTCAAAACCAAAAGTAGGTACACCTTCAGGCAACGGCAAATCATTGTCAATGGTTTTAGGCACATGCACAACTTTTAAGTCTATTCCCAAGTTTTTCTTGGCATATGCGGCGACCGTAGATGCAGAATATGCCGTATCGTCACCACCGATAGTGACTAAATGAGTAACGCCCAATTCCCGCAGACTGTTGATAGTGTTGCGTAAATGGTCCTCATTTTTGGTGGGATTAAAACGGGCGGTATTGATTATACTGCCGCCTTCCAAATGTATCTTGCTTACCATGTCGCTGGTCAGCGAAACAACATTTTTCTCGCCTTTAGCCAAATATGAAAAGCCTTCGATAACACCTATTACTTCCCATCCGTTTTTTCTGGCTGCCAAAGTTACAGCACTAATAACACTATTCATTCCCGGCGCTGGACCGCCACCACACAAAATTGCCACAGTATTTTTCGCTGACATATTTAGATTCCTCCTTATGGTTACTTCCCTATCTACACGTGTTAACATTTAATTATTCGTTTAGATTATATGTAGAATCGCCCGAAAATATGTTGCGCCATCCGGCTACCATAACCAGTGGCTTACTCATTATTCTCAAACACCTCCTTGCCCGCTTCCGGAAAAATGTACCAAATTAAATATTCGTCAGCCCCGTATTAAATACCTTTTGAGCATAAAAAAACACCTTTACAGGTGTTTTTTCTTCAGATCTTATTCGTCAAAACTATCATCATAATCACATGCGTCATCCTGTGAATCCCTGTTAAGACCTACAAGCCCTTTATACATACCACGAATATCGTTGTCTTCGCAGCGATTGTCCAAATAGCGCTCAAGTTTACGTTTAACACGTTGCAAGGCATTATCAATCGACTTTACATGCCGCTCAAGTTCTACCGCTATTTCTTGATAGGATTTGCCATCAAGATAAGACATGAGTACCTTCCATTCAAGATCGCTCAGAATTTCGCCCATTTTCGCTTCAATATCAATAAACTCTTCCCGGCTAATTACCAATTCTTCAGGATCAGATACTTTTGTACCTGAAAGCACATCAAGCAATGTACGGTCGGAATCCTCATCATATATAGGCTTATTTAAAGAAACATAGGAATTTAACGGAATATGTTTCTGTCTGGTAGCCGTCTTAATTGCAGTAATAATCTGCCGGGTTACACACAATTCGGCAAATGCCCTGAAGGATGAGAGCTTATCATTGCGAAAATCCCTGATAGCTTTATACAATCCGATCATGCCTTCTTGAATGATGTCTTCACGATCAGCACCAATCAAAAAGTATGATCTTGCTTTAGCTCGAACGAAGTTGCGGTATTTGTTAATCAGGTAGTCTAGTGCGACTGTATTGTCATTATCCTTGGCATCAATTACGATTTCTTCATCGGTCATATTCTCAAAAGAACTGTACAGATCGCATTGAGTATTTACCCGCATCGCATCGCCCCCATTCTCCATATTGATCATTGTCATAAGAAAAATAAATTCTGACACTGCAAAAAGAAAACGCACTAAACCGTTTATTAGTGCTTATCATTCACAAGATTTACTTTTAAAATTATACCCCATACCCCTTTAATTAGTCAAGCTTTACTTGTCATACGGTTCTAACCACCCCGGCGCATTTCATCCAGACGCCTTACCACATCACTGTTTAAGCGATTTTGCAGTTCATGGCGGCGATAGGTCAGCACAGATTCAGAAAAGCCTTCCGCAATGAGTTTATTTACTTTGTATACATCTTGCAAAAGTTCCCGCGCAGAAATACGATAGGCCCCTGCCCCTAAGATTACTAACTGTTCGGCCCAGTCGGATGTAACAACATATACACGTCCGCTCCTGACATCCGGACGTAATAAGTAGTATACCATTTTCTCTATATAGCTGTCAGCAGTTTCCCCTTCTTTGGTATAAACTACTTCTGTACTGTCATTTATCCGGTAGCAACTGTCAGTGCCAACTACTCCGTGGGCATCAAATACTAATATTACATTGTACTTTTTAAACGCGCCATATCCTGTCATGATCTCCGTAAGTTTATCCCGGGCATGTTCCAGACTGTTCTCCTTAAGTGCAATAAGTTCAGGCCATGCATTTATAATGTTATAGCCATCGATTAGCAGCATATCCGCAAAGATGTCTTTCATAAAAAATTCTCCCATAAATCATTCTTATGTAGTATTAGCCTTTAAGGCAATCTCTCTTGTACAAAAGGCGGCATTTCGCTTCCCACCTTAACAATTGTGTTTTCCGGCAAATAGCGGTCTTTTGACAATAGTTCCCGCTTGATTTCCTGCCCTTGGGAACGCACTACCCTAATAGTACTTACTTCATACCCAGGCTTTCCTTGTTTGTCTACTTTTGTTTCACCAAGATATAGTTGATTATCCTGTTTTTTTACAACTGCAGGCTGAATAACCTGCCGGTCGGCAGAGAGAATTTCTACCGTTTCAGCCATGCGCTTTTGTCCAAAAATGCCAATACACAATTTGTCACCGTCTATTTCCGCCATAATCATCATCGGCATATCAGTGTCATTCGAAAATTTGAAGTCAAGCACTCCAAATACAACAGTGGCATCCCGCCCTAATGGCACATAGACCAGCGGTTTAGAATGATTATACCTTTCAACGATGGTCAAGTTTGATAACAGTGCTGCATTATACAATGTCGATGACACCTGGCAAATACCACCGCCAATCCCTGGTACCAATTCTCCATCAACAAGCTCCATTGCTTCCTTAAAACCGCAAGACTTTTCCCGCGGTCCCACAGTTTCATTAAAAGAGAATGTCTGACCGGGATATATAATATGTCCATTGATCTTCCGGGCTGCCAGTTTTATGTTAGTAGTACGGTTTATGTCCTGATTATTGAAGGTTGTGATGTAGGTACCCAATACTTCCCTAATGCCTGTTCTGTTAATATCTGCAACGGTTATTTCCGGATACAATGGCGTAACCGGCAAAGCCACGCTGCCTATATCCGGCTTTTTTAGAGCCTGCAGCACTACGGGCCTTAGTGCTTCTATTTCCAGTTTGCGCCCCTGTTCCTGGGGAATAATGCCGCCTGTTAATATGCTTAAAGCGGCATTACGCGGCGGACGTTCAATGGCATCCCTCCAATGTTCGAACACATCATCCAACTTATTTTCATTATACCTGATACGCACTGGTACGCGATAGCCCTGCTGCATGGCAATATGAATATTTTTTAGCCGTTCCCACCACGAACCACGCCGTCCGTAATTCCAGATTTCCTCTAAGGTTGCATCCACATCAATGTCAAAATCGATATTCTGGGCATCCAGCCTAAATATTGTATCTCCATAATATACCATTATCTGCTTATTGCGTTGTTCTTTTTGCCATACCGTTAATATCTGCGCCACCTGTTCACGGGATCGACCGCCTATATCCACTCCTTCAAGCGCCACTCCTGCATAGACTCTGGTAGATAACAGCGGACGAACTAAACTGAACCACCCTGACAACGCAATTATTAGCGCCAGCACAGATACCGAGATAATTTTTTTTCTCACGTTGCTTTCATCTCCCGTTGTCTAAGAACTTCATATAAAAGCAATGAACAAGCTACAGACGCATTAAGCGAATTTATTTTTCCCCGCATAGGGATGCGCACAAGGAAATCGCAATGTTCTTTGACCAGCCGCCCAATGCCTTGCCCTTCACTTCCTACTATTACCAATAATGGTCCGGTTAAATCAGCCTCATAATAATTTTGTTCCCCATCCATATCAGCGCCTACCACCCACATACCTGCTTTTTTTAATTGCTCAATCGTTTGAACAATATTGCCGATCCGCGCAACAGGCACATATTCCACCGCACCGGCAGATGTTTTAGCAACCGTACCGGAAAGAGGACAGCTGCGCCGTTTGGGAATCAGCACCCCATGTACTCCCGCAGCGTCTGCAGTGCGTAAAATTGCTCCCAGATTATGAGGGTCTTCTAATTCATCCAGCAGTACTATCAACGGCTGTCGATCCGATTCACGGGCCTGCTCCAGAATATCTTCAACTTCAGCATAAGCGACAGGCGGCACTAATGCCAGCACCCCTTGATGGCGTATTCCGCCGGCTATACTGTCCAATTTATTTTGCTCCACTTCCTGTACTATCAAACCATTTTGCCGCGCCAGGCCAACGATCTCCCGCACCGGTCCCTGTCGCTCACCTTTCGCCACCAGTATTTTATTAATTGCCCGGCCGCTTTTCAAAGCCTCCAACACGCTGTTTCTTCCCCCGATAAACTCTTCAGTCATATTTCATTTTCCTCCTCCGGACCACATCCAGTGGTTTTATATTTTTTCCGTTTTTCTTTTAAATATTTCCGCTGTATACTAAAACCTAGCTCTAAAAATAATTAACCGCCAAGGCCGCCAAGAGCGCCAAGAAAACATTTAAGAAAACATCGAATTATATTTATAAATTTTTAGAATAATTTCCTCTTTTGGAAACATGTTGGATATAAGGCAGAATTTGCTTAACGGGAAAAAATAAAAATCCCTTGGCGTTCTTGGCGGCCTTGGCGGTTTATCGATTATCTTTTTTAAAAAACATAACCCCCAGCTCAGCGAAATACTGACACGAGGGGTTATCAACATTATCCGTTAGCTTTACCCAGACGCCCGCAGGTCATCGTACCTTCACTGCAATAGCCCGCGGTAATACAGGTTGGCCCGGCCTTCTCAAATAGCAAAGGAGCAGCCTGCCGCACTTTCTCCAGCATCAGTTCAGCCATATGCCGTATTTCCCATTGGGCTCGCATACAGCAGCGGATCTGAAAAAAATGCAATAGCGTCCTGGCATTCATCGTCACAACAATTTTGGTTTCAGTAGCATTGGCCAGACAATATCTGGCATCCTCCCGGGGCACCCCTAGAGCGGCAAGTTCATCATAAGTGTCTCGAATATTGTCCATCAAAGCCAAATACTTTTCTTGGGCTTTCGGATTATTAGCAATAGACGGCGGCAGAATATATTCAAAATCGTGTTCACCTACATAGCGTTGAGACTGCTGGGAGTATGAGGCTATACGATGTCGAACAAGTTGATGGGTCAATACCCGGGAAACCCCTTCAATGGCGAAAGTAAACACAGCATGCTCCAATGTCGAAGCATGTCCCATAGCAACAATCTTCTGCACAAGATTTGCCACCTGATCAGCAGACATATCCACAGCTAACTGTTCCGCGCCTACCGGCGAATAACACAACCGCGCCGCCATCGCCACCGCCCGCTCAGGTTCCGGTGTATGATACAATAATTTAACATTGGGTACCATCATTTTTCATCCCCGCAATTCCTATCTTTATTTGTCATTTCCCGGGAAATAACAACGAAAGCGTGTTCAGCAATTTCCGTCAAACGTTCACATTTACCGCTAAGAAATAAATGACCCAGTAATGACTCAAAACCGGTACTATATCGATAATCACCGACAGAAGCGCTTTTAGGTACGGTAGATTTTGCATTGCGTCCCCGCCGGACAATATCAATCTCGTTCTCTGTTAAATTAGGTTCAATCGCCCTATATGCCAGGGCCTGCATAGTAGCAGATACCATTTTGGCGTCATAAGTATGCAGTATTCTGACTTTATTTTGTTCATAGGATAAGAGCCTGGTTCGTACATATAAAGTAAAATAAGCATCTCCAACATACGCCAGTACCAAAGGGTTAAGACGTTCGACCGGTATTTCATTATATTTTGCCGGCAGTGCACCGTCACCGGTACCCTGAGCGAAGGTATTCCCCATTAAAAACTGAAAATGTTCAAATTTCAACGTTTTTTCCACCTTACACCTTGCGGCGAATCTTCAAGTATAATTCCAACAGCGCCCAGACTGTCACGAATTTTATCAGCGGTTGCCCAGTCCTTATTTTTGCGGGCTTGTTGGCGGATTTCAATAATAATGTCCATTAGTTGACCCACTAGCTCGTCGCCACCCGCTACCTTTCCTTCCTTCTCCTGGGATAAAATGCCGATAATACCCGCCATTTCGAAGAAGGCGTCCCGGGCAGCCGCAAAAGCTGCCGAATTAAAGGGGACTTTCCCCGCCACTACCGCGCTATGGTATATATTAATTTCCCTGGCCAATCCAAACATTACGCTAATTGCCAGTGCAGTATTAAAATCATCATCCATGGCCGAACAAAAATCAGTTTTAGCCTGATTGGCGGAATTAAGCATAGTATCCGTCATTTCGCTTGATGCCGAGCCTGTCATATTTCCCAAATGAGTTAGGTTTTCTACCGCCGTACGCAAACGCTCCAAGCTTCGTCCGGCCTCATTTAGACGTTCATCGCTAAAGTCCAGCGGACTGCGATAATGAGTGGATAGAATGAAGAAACGCAACACTTCAGGCGGATAGTGAGCCAGTATATCTTTAACCAGAAAAAAGTTCCCCAAGGACTTACTCATTTTTTCTTCATTAACCGTGATGAAACCGTTATGTAGCCAGAAGCGCACAAACGGCTCTGTCCCCGTGTAAGCTTCCGATTGAGCAATCTCATTTTCATGATGGGGAAAAATTAAGTCGCTGCCGCCACCATGAAAATCAAAGCTATTACCCAAATATTTTAATGACATAGCCGAACATTCAATATGCCAACCCGGACGTCCCGGCCCCCAGGGACTTTCCCAGGCTGGCTCCCCTGGCTTCGCGCTTTTCCACAAAGCAAAATCCATCGGGTGATTCTTCCGTTCATCAACATCGATCCGCGCCCCCGCCTTCATATCCTCCAGGGTGCGACCACTCAGTTTTCCGTACGTGATGAACTTAGAAACCCCATAATATACATCACCATCAATTACATAAGCATAGCCTTTGTCCACAAGCTTGCTGACTATATCAATAACTTCAGCCATATGTTCCGACACCCGTGGATATAAGTCGGCCCTGCGAATATTAAGTTTATCCATTACTTCAAAGTATGATGCTATATACCGGTTAGCGATAACATCCCAGGTCACGCCTTCGGCATTAGCCGCCTTTATAATTTTATCATCCACGTCCGTAAAATTCTGCACATGAAAAACTTGCAAACCCTGATGTTCCAAATATCTTTTAATCACATCCCAGGTAATAAATGGACGGGCATTGCCAATATGCGGGTGGTTATACGGAGTTACACCGCACACATACATCTTGACCTTACCAGGTTCGCCTGGTGTAAATATTTCCTTTTGCCTGGTAAGGGTATTATAGACTCTTAGATTCACTTCTTAGCCAGCTCCCCTTCTAATTGTACTACGCGTTGTTCAAGGCGTGCCATGTTACGCTGCATGCAAAACATCATCTCAGCCACCGGATCTGGCAGGTTGTTGTGTTCCAAGTCAACATCATTACCGGTCACCGAACATATTTTTTTGCCATCATGCCATACTATTTTACCCGGAATGCCTACTACAGTCGAATTAGGCGGAACCTCACGCAGCACTACTGAACCTGCGCCAATTTTAGAATTGTCACCTACTTTGAAAGAGCCCAGCACCTTTGCCCCGGTAGCTACTACGACATTGTTCCCGATAGTAGGATGACGTTTGCCCTTTTCCTTGCCTGTACCGCCTAATGTTACCCCTTGATATAGGGTAACATTGTCCCCAATTTCAGCAGTTTCTCCAATTACTACTCCAGTCCCATGATCAATAAACAATCCTTCACCAATGGTGGCCCCGGGATGGATCTCAATACCTGTCAAAAAACGGCCAAAATTGGAGATCATTCGGGGTAAAAGCACCCAGCCACGTTTGAATAGGTAATGACTTATGCGGTGCAGCCAGATGGCATGTAAACCGGAATAACATAATAATACTTCAAAAACACTTTTCGCTGCCGGATCGCGTTCAAATATTACCGCTATATCCTTTTTTATCCGCGTAAACATATTTTTCCCTCCTAAATACTCTGCGTATAAATCACAAGGGCGTTTCCAAACCATTAATATTAACTGGCCGAATTTATATATTGATATTCATCTACATCACTTATGGTTCTAAGAAAAACGTTCCGTTTTCAAACAGTGAAAAACAGAAACCTCATTTGTCAGAAACTTTAAAGTCAGATACAGTAAAAAAGCCCTGCAATAATGGGTTATAAAACAAAAAGCCACCTCTCATACAGAGACGGTGGCCGTGGTTCCACTCTGCTTGGGCATAAAAACATTGCCCCACTTCAGACTGCATGTAACGGCTGCCACCGAAATAGCCTACAGTCTGTATAAAAACGCCCATCTGCGTCGTTGCTCCCGCGAACGCTCACTTACCGTACGAACCAAGTACGCCTTCGTTCGCGTTCTCGTCACGCCTAGCATCTGAACATTTTTATACAGCCTCAAGAATTACCTTCAGCTATTCTGTTCCTGGGTGCATTTTGGCGAATCATAACCCGGTATGGCTTACAGCCTGGGGCCACACCTCTCTGAGGGCAGAGTACTCGCTTACTTCTCCCATTCATCACATTTCATCAGAGTCTAATTCAAAACGCCCATCTGAACATTTTGAATCAGCCTCTTTATTTCAATGTTGCGTGTTTTTCAAAAACACGCTCGAATATATTTTAGCTACATTTTATATGTTTTTGTAAATAATTATACTAATGGTAATTATAGACTGTCAATTATATTTTGGCCATCGTTGCTTTGATCCGGGCCAATGTTCTTTCCTTGCCAATAATAGGTATAATGTTAATAAGCTCAGGACCATGCATCTTGCCGGTAAGCGCCACACGAACAGGCATAAACACCTTTTTCCCGCCAACTTTAAGCTCCTTGGTAATGCTTTTTAGGACAGCTTGAACACTGATGGCATCAACATTTTCTAATGTTTCCATTTTGCCGCAGAATGCTTCCATAACCTTGGGGATATCTTCGTCGAACAACACCGCTTTTGCTTCCTCATTCTCAAGTTCAACATTGTCAGTGAAAAAAATATCAGCATGATCGACCACTTGTGCTGCATAACTAATATACTCCTGTACCGCTGCCACCACTTTCACCAGCCAGGCCTTTTCATCAGTTGTCAGTCTACTGTTAATATAGCCGGCAGCTTCAAGATGAGGCAAAGCAAGCTCAGTAACTAACTCAGGGCTGGCTTTCTTAATATAGTTTGCATTAATCCAGTTAAGTTTATCAATATCGAATACCGCCGGGTTCTTGGCAACTCGTTCCATAGAAAACTGCTCAATCAGTTCGTCTGCCGAAAAAATCTCCTGTTCACTTGACGGCGCCCAGCCAAGTAGAGCCAGAAAATTAACAATAGCTTCCGGCAAGTATCCCAGTTTGCGATACTGCTCTACCGAGGTTGCACCATGGCGTTTACTCATTTTTGTACGGTCCTTGCCGAGAATAAGCGATATGTGTCCAAATTCCGGCAGAACAAAGCCTAACGCCTTATATAGCAGAATTTGGCGCGGTGTATTAGACAGGTGCTCTTCCGCCCGAATAACATGGGTAATATGCATGAGAGCATCGTCGATAACAACTGCGTAATTGTATACAGGAATTCCGTCGGACTTCACTATGACAAAATCGCCAATGCCATTAGAATCAAAAGTTACTGTATCTCGCACCATATCTTTAAAAATAATTTGCTTATTTTCCGGTACGCGAAACCTTACTACCGGTTTTCGGCCTTCAGCAGCAAAGCAAGCCTTATCTTCTTTGCTCAGATTAGAACAGCGCCCCATATAACGGGGGGTTTCCCCCTTTGCCATCAAAGCCTGTCTTTCGGCTTCCAGCTCTTCTTCGCTGCAGTAGCAGTAATAAGCCTGGCCGTTAGCCAAGAGCTCATCCGTATACTTACGGTATATATCCAACCGTTCTGTCTGGCGATAAGGTCCGAAGGGGCCGCCCAAATCAATACCTTCATCCCAAGTGATACCCAGCCATCTAAGAGATTCTTTAATATTTTCTTCAGATTCTTTGCTCGAACGTTCCAAGTCGGTATCTTCAATTCTCAGAATCAGTTTACCGCTATATTTTTTCGCCAATAACCAATTGAACAGCGCAGACCGTGCTCCCCCGATATGGAATGGTCCGGTCGGGCTTGGCGCAAACCGAACCCTAAGTTCTTGTTCTGACATCATACATTCCTCCAGACATCTCAAGTGCATACCAAAACACTCTATGTATTAACCCTTACATTCTAGCAGATTTTACTAGAAGATGTAAAGAAAACCGTTTCGCGGCTATGGGAATACGGCTAACCACTCCGTGTCCTCCGCGTACTCCGTGGTTCAAGAATGCTGGCACCTGGCTGACAACGCCCAAATACTTATGCGTTCTTATACTATTAGAAAAGCGCCTGGTCACAGGCGCTTTTTATTGATTATAAACTTTAAGCAAAAACATTCCATTATCAACATCAGGGGTAATTATTGTTGTGTTAACACTCTTGGATCCTGATACCGGCTTGGCGCCATCAGCGAGCAAAGTCAACCGCCATACCATATGATCATTATACCATAGTTCACCAAGTGTGGCACCGTCCTGGCGAATGATATTTATGTTAAATTTAAAGTCTGCTGCCATAACAGTACCAGGATATGCCAGCACACATACCAGAATAAAGAGGCATAGTATTTTGCTCATAGCCAACCCTCCTTACGAATCTATTCACCTTAAGATGGAAACTGCTTATAAACCGCCATCTGCGGTGCCGTGCAGGCTAACAGTTCCTAAACCTTGCACCCAGAACGTGCGACTGCGTCCTCACTCCAACCGTTCAGGATAGATAATCGAACGACAGAGTCGTCATCGCGTCCTTTATATTCCGGTTATAATATATAATATGTAATCTATGCCTTTCTTTTATTCGCCTTAACTGAGATTGTTTTGTAATGTATCGTTCTATATATGCACGATAGATACTACCGCGTAAGCGGCAATACCTTCCTGCCTGCCGGCGAAACCAAGCCCCTCGGTGGTTGTTGCTTTTACATTGACTTGTGTTATACCTACCGCTAGTTCTCTGGCAATACTGGCATTCATTTCCGGTATATACAATGCGAGTTTAGGTTTTTGCGCAACTATGGTCGCATCCACATTATTGATCCTAAAGCCATGCTCCGCAAGAATCTCCTTCACTTTGGCCAACAGTCGCAAACTTGAGGCTCCTTCATAGGTTGGATCACTATCAGGGAAATGGCGTCCAATATCCCCTAATGCGGCAGCTCCTAACATGGCATCTTTTATGGCGTGCAATAGCACATCGGCATCAGAATGTCCTTGTAGGCCATGAATGTACGGAATCTCCACTCCGCCTAATATCAACCTGCGCCCCTCAACCAGCCGGTGCACATCATATCCTATACCGATACGCATTTCAGGTTCACATCCTCTGTCAACTTCGGGGCTAATCTTTCCACTTGCGACCGTATTTTCCTGCGACTCATTTAGTAATGCCTTTGCTACGGCAATATCTTCCGGTGTTGTAATTTTAATATTGCTATAACTTCCTTGCACTATTTTTACCTGCACCCCAAGGCGTTCAACCAATCCTGCATCATCTGTCCCTAAATAATCCTCTTCTGCTGCTTGACGGTAGGCCTGCCGCAGAATTCCGGCCTCAAAGGCTTGAGGAGTCTGTATTGCCCACAAAGTATGCCGCGCCGGCGTACCTATGACAAAGCCTTCCTTATCAACCGTCTTTATCGTATCTTTAACCGGCACGGCTACCCCGGCTGCACGGTATCTACGTGCAGCAGCAATAAGCCTGCTTATCAGCTCAGGCTCGATTAATGGCCGCGCACCGTCATGTACGAGAATAATTTCAGTTGACTCCGGAACCGCTTTGAGGGCGTTTCCAATAGAATATTGCCGTTCACTACCACCTTCAACAACTTGCCATCTCTTAAGTCCCGTCGCATTTGTCAGCATGGTCTTAACCATCTCTGTTTCATCCGCAACGGCTACCACTATTAGATTGTCCACTTCCGGACAAGACGACAACGCCAGCATACTGTAAATAAGCACCGGACGATTAAACAGGGGAATAAACACCTTGTTTATTCCCCTGCCCATACGTCTTCCCAGTCCGGCAGCAGCAACTATTGCTGTTACCATAAATTATGCTCCTCTTTCCATCAGCTTTGGTTTGGCAAAAATCATCCGACCTGCTGCCGTTTGCAAAACTGAAGTAACCAGCACACCAATAGTTTCACCGATATGCTTTTTACCACCGTCAACCACAATCATAGTGCCATCATCAAGATAAGCTACACCCTGACCAAATTCCTTACCGTCTTTAACTACATGTACCACCATTTCTTCTCCTGGCAGCACTACCGGCTTAACAGCATTTGACAGTTCATTTATATTTAACACTGGCACACCTTGCAGTTCGGCAACCTTATTTAAATTATAATCATTGGTAATAATTTTGGCTTTTAAAACTTGAGCCAATTTAACGAGTTTTGAATCAACCTCTGCTATATCTTCAAAATCCTGGTTGTTAATTTGCACATACATGCCAAGCTCTTTCTGTATTCGATTTAATATATCCAGTCCGCGCCGCCCACGGTTACGTTTAAGTAAATCAGATGAATCAGCGATATGTTGCAATTCCTCCAGGACGAAGACAGGTATTACCAATGTCCCTTCAACAAATCCGCTTTGACAAATATCAGCAATTCTTCCGTCGATTATGACACTGGTATCCAGAACTTTGTATTGGTATACTTCTGTCAGTTTATCTTTGGGCCTGTCTTTTCCCACCCAAGGGATTGACACAACCATCCCTAAAAATTCATCCCGTTTGCGTATAGCTAGATTTATACCCAAATACCCCAGAATAATACTCATAAATCCCGGCACATATTTACCAACAATAGGAATAGGCAAAAAAGCGGAACCTAATAAATTAGAAATTATTAGTCCAACAGCTAGTCCTAAGGAACCTGCCAGCACATCATACACCGGCATCTTATTCAGCCTTGCTTCCAACCAGTATGTAAGCTGCCACAAGTGTTTAATAAAAAAGGGCGCTACCAAAAAACCCAGAACTCCACCCACTAGACCGCCAACGGCGAAGGATAAGATGGTAGTCATAGTAACACCAAACACACCGCTGCGCAAAAACTCTTCACTAAGAAAAACAGTTAACAGTGGAATTATTCTATCAGTCATCATCAGTCCACCAATGGCTGACAGCACTGTTATCACAAAACGCAATACTCTATCCAGCAATTTTTCACCTCCCTCCACTCGAATATAATTAATTATAAAGGACTTTCCGCTTTCCCACAAGAGATTATATACATTATGAATTACAATTAATCCATAATGTGGAAAATCCTTCTCTTAGTATATCCCATCATTAATAAAAAAATACGTCAGTTTCCTGGCGTATTTTCTTGGCATAGGGTAATTATCCATTCTTCCACACTAATAGCGTCCTTACCACACGCCAGAACCAATTCGCTTACGAGGATCTGTTTAGCTGTATCCAGCAATCTTCGTTCCCCTGTAGAAAGTTTCTTAGATTGATCCTGGATAATCAAATTTCTCACCACTTCGGCCACTTCATAAATACTGCCGGTTTTTATCTTTGATAAATTAGCATTGAAACGCCTATTCCAACTGGTAGCAGGCTGTAATGGCGCAGTCTGCAAAATGCTGACTACTTTTTCGACTTCCCGTTCACCAATAACTTCTCTGAGGCCGATGTTTTCCACATTTTGCAGCGGAATCATAACCTTCATCCCGCCATACGGCATAGTAAGAATATAGTAAAGCTGCCGTTCGCCTAATACTTCATGTTCTTCTATCGCCTCAATTACCCCGGCACCGTGCATAGGATAAACCACCTTATCCCCCACAGCTAACATTTTGCAGCACCTCCTGCCATTGCTTTAAAGTATACCACAAAACAATATTTTTGTCAAAAGTTTATATTTTAGCATAGCATTAGTATTATTGTCAATCAGGTTTTCTTCTTTTATTTAAGAAAAATGCTTTGTAAGAAAATATCGTTAGAGAAATGCTCGGTGAATATCAGCAAAAGATTGACAATCGGTAATCGCAATTTATATAATAAGACTCAAAGCGAGGTGTAGGAAAGTGCATGATAAATGTTGTGTCGAATTTCAATCCGCAGTTGACGACTATCTAATCCGCCACCGCAGTGTACTTGATGTTTTAACCAAGTATCAGGAAGCAACCGCCCGCGTCAATCGCGCAGTTGCCAAGGCAGTAACTGAATGCGGCTGTATTAAAATATCCGCTGCCCGCCAGGAAATCCCGGCTAATGCTACATACAGCAACCTCAAAGGATTCATGTCTTCCCATTTGTCAGGTGAACCTTGCGACAGTTGTAAAGAAATCCTGACCAAAGAGCTTGGTCATAGTTTGTTTTATCTGGCGGCGATGTGCAACTTATCCGGACTAAAAATGCATGATGTCATGCAGCAGGAGTTTAAGAATGTTAGTACCTTAGGAGTGTTTCATTTATCCTAGACAAAATCCATTTGTATTAATACGTTAAACGCGACCCATTAGGGTCGCGTTGTTTTCTATCCGTACATAAACATTGCAGCAAGCGGATATGATACAAATATGTCCACATTCTAATAAAGAGGTGTGATCATGTATCGCTTATTGCTTATTAGCCTGGGTGTTATGTTAATGTTTCCGTTTTTCTCTGTTACAGCAGTTTCTTATATTGATGACATCTCCGAAATGCCCTCAAGCTATATCACTGTGGTTGATGAAAAAAATGCTGTGATCTTGCAAACAGGCCTGGAAATTCGCCCCGGAGATGAATATATAACTGAAAGTAATCACCGTTATGAAATAACCGCCATAGAGGGTGCTCTGGCCAAGGCGCATTATATACATAATGAATCAATGTTTCCTTATGACTCTGAAACTGTACCTGTTCAGGCGCCTGGCGCCGCACAACAGCAGTTAATTGCAATTTACCATACCCATACTGACGAATGCTATATTCCAGATGACGGCCAACCGGCCATTCCCGGAAAGGGGAGCATCGCACTGGTAGGTGATGCTTTCACTAACAGGCTTAATGCGTTGGGGTATCAGACGGAACACGATAAGACTCTGCACGATCCCCATGACGCCAACGCTTATCAACGTTCCCGCCGCACTTTTATGAAATTGCTTGGACATAAGCCGGCGGCATTTTTCGATATACATCGCGACAGCGCTCCACCTGAAATGTATCAATACAGCGCTAACGGACAAGAGCTCACCAAAATACTGTTGGTCGTTGGCCGTCAAAACCAAAACCGTAACACAACACTGGATTATGCTAAGGGCATTAAAGCTGCGGCTGACGCCAAACATAAAGGCCTGATCCGGGGTATCTTTATCGCCCATGGCAACTACAACCAAGACTTGAATCCCCGGTCAATGCTGGTTGAAATCGGCACCCAGTACAATTCCCGCATTGCTGCTGAACACAGTGCCGCCCTCTTCGCAGATTTAGTCCCTTCCTTTCTTCCCCCGAATGCCCCGGCTCCTCCTCCAGTCAGCGCTTTTGATGATACAACAAGTCAAAATCCAATCATAGAAAATATTGATACCGCCCCACCGCCTACATCGTCACCTTACGTCAAATACACATCAGATGCACTAGTTGTAATCAGTGCCCTGATTATAGGAATTATTGCTTATCTTTATTTAAGCACAGGCAGTTGGCATGAAGCAAAGCGCAAACTTGACCAATTTCGCAAATATGAATTTACCAATTTCTTAGGATGGTGCAAAAGACGCCGAAGGTAAAGCACCATTGTGAAAGCTGAAAAATTGTCTTTAGCAAAAAACTTTATTCCCACAGGAACAAAAAACCTCCCGCATAGCACACGTATGATATTTTCAGAAAAAGGTGGTGTCATCATGGCATTAAAGCGCCGTCTAATCTTAATCGCCGGTTTACTGGCACTGTGCAGCATTATGGCACTCAGCATCTTTCACCTGTTGCCCCTTGACTTTCTTTCCGTGCAGCAAAAACCCGAGCAAACGCCGCAAAAAGCTTATGACTATTACATTGTCATGGATGAAACGGACGGCCACACCTTGATGTATGTGCCAATAGTTGTGAGTGTTGGTGATGAAGTACTATCAGAAGACAATAAATTATATCGTGTTGTAAAAACAGAAGAAAACCGGGCTTATGCCCGGTTCGTCAGAAATGTCGATTTAGAAAAACAAATTTTAGAAAAGCCGTGAATAAAAAATAAAATAATAGCTCAGGGAAAAATATATAATATCAAAGTTATGACTGACGGTCTAACAGCGCCTGTTCACGAACACGCTTTAGGCCATCTTTTATTGTCTTAGCCCGCACCTCACCAATACCTTCCACGTCGTCAAGCTCAGTTATAGAAGCACTATAAATGCGTGGCAGCGTTTTAAAATGGGCCACAAGGTTTTCCACCACCAGCAATGGCAGGCGCGGAATGCGGTGAAGAACCCGGTATCCTCTTGGCACTACGGGAATATCCACTGCATTAGGAGTAACGCCATAGCCTAAGATGCGGCACACGTTAAACGGCTCCAGATTATCCTCCGGCAAAGCGGCAAGTTGTTCTTGCGCGGCATCATGCATATTGGTGTCAGCGCTGGCGCAATAATCTTTTATCAAAAGCTGTACAACATCTTCCTCTGCGACCAGTTCTTCCATTTGCATACAGATCAAGCGCCCTTCATTGCCTAATTCAATAGTATTGTGCTCAACTTCTCTGGCAATGCGTTGTACCTGTTCAGCCCGTATCAACAAAGCAGCCACATCGGCCAATGTTGCCAAATCTTCAAATTCCAGCGCACTTAACGTAGTCAAACCTTTGCCAAGTACCGCTTTATATTTTTCCAATGTCTGTAACGCCTGATTTGCCCTGGTCAAAATTACGGTAATATCTTTTAAGGTGTAGCGTAAATGACCGAGATATACAGTAATTAAATTTCGACGCTGTGAAATAGCAATCACCAGCGCTCCAGTCTGACGGGCGACCCTTTCAGCGGTCCGGTGGCGTGTCCCTGTTTCGGATGTCGCAGTAGATGAATCTGGCACCAATTGGGCATTGGCATATAAAATGCGTTTGGCATCTCCGGATAACACTAAAGCTCCGTCCATTTTTGCCAATTCGTAAAATCCGGCAGATGTGTAGTCGCAATTTAACTCAAAACCACCGTCTACCAGTTCCATAACACTCGCATTATCTCCCACCAATACTAAGGCTCCCATCTTAGCCCGCAAAACATTCTCCAGGCCTTCTCTTAGTGGTGTCCCTGGCGCCAATGATTTGATTGTTTTTATAAACCTGGCATCCCATAACCGGTCTTCCCGGACTTTTGTCATCAAATACCGCCTCCATGGCCTTTTGTAACATTAATATATCCGTTTATCCAACCCCTGCTGGCATTCCTCAAACCGGCATGATATAACCGGGTATACGAAACAAGTAGTTTACAATCCAGAAGCCTAATTTATATTATAAAGGAATGTCTGAATCTTTCAAGATTACTTTCAAAAAACACTTGTTATAAAAAAGTGTGCTCTTTTCGCTTTCGCCTGCCACCACTACATCAATTTCTCACCTTTTTTATTATCCCCATAATTGGTATATACTAACAAATGCCATTTTCATTGCTAACTATTTCTTTTTTACGTTTTACGGCAAATAAATTCCTGCTAAAACTAGGAAATTGATACTTACATCTCGAATTATCTTGCAAAGCAATGAAGGCGCCTGACAACCAAACAGGATATTTACCGGAAAACGATATTACTCTATCCTTTTGCATAGGCTCCGGATAAGGCTGCTTTCCAAGGAGGTACTCATGGTAAAAAACAAGTCCGTAATTTGGGTTTGTCAGGAATGTGGTGCACAAAGCCCCAAATGGAATGGGAAATGCGATAGCTGCGGTCAATGGAACACAATCTTTGAAGAGATCATCCCGGCCAAGAGCGCTGCCCGTGGTATTGGTATTAGTCCTGGTATTGATATAAACTCTAAGCCTACGACAATTGCAAGTGTAGAAATGGCAGATGACACGCGCATTACCAGCGGATCTGTGGAATTGGACCGTGTTCTTGGCGGTGGAATTGTACATGGTTCTTTCGTAATGGTTGGTGGTGAACCAGGGATAGGCAAAAGTACCCTTTTAACTCAATTAGCATGTAATGTTTCCAACCTGCATGGCAACTTTCTCTATGTCAGCGGCGAAGAAAGTATGAAACAAGTACGTCTTCGGGCCGAACGCCTAGGTGCGCTTTCAGATTCTTTTTACGTTGTTTCTGAAACCGATATTCAGGTTATTGAAAAGCATATAAATACATTAAATCCCGCTGTCGTCGTAATTGACTCAATCCAAACTGTATACCACCCTGACATTTCTTCCGCACCCGGCAGTGTTGTTCAAGTTCGCGAGTGTGCCGCAAGTTTGCTTAGGATGGCTAAGATCAATGGAACATCTATATTTATTGTGGGGCATGTAACCAAAGATGGTACGCTGGCGGGACCACGTGTATTAGAACACATGGTTGACACCGTCCTATATCTCGAAGGGGAACGGCATACTCAATACCGGATTCTTCATGCCATGAAGAATAGATTTGGCGCATTAGAACTTGGTGTATTTGAAACACGGGAATCCGGGCTGATCGACGTGCCCAACGCATCCGAACTATTTCTGGCAGAACGGCCTGTAGGTGCATGTGGAAGTGTTATTGTTTCAACTATTGAAGGCACAAGACCGATGTTAGTTGAGGTTCAGGCATTAGTTGGAACTTCAAATTTTCAAAATGCGAGACGAACTACTAACGGTATCGATATCAACAGAGTCCAGTTGCTTATTGCCGTACTGGAAAAAAGACTCGGCATAATGTTAGGAGGCAGTGACGCCTACGTTAAAATCACCGGCGGTATTAAAGTTGATGAACCCGCAGTAGATTTGGGTCTTGCCATAGCGCTTGCTTCCAGTTTTAGAAATGCCCCGGTCGATGCTAATACCGTGGTAATTGGCGAGGTTGGCCTTGCCGGGGAAGTCCGGGCCGTTTCCCGGCTTGATCAACGTATTAAAGAGGCAGAAAAGATGGGATTCACTCGTATCATTTGCCCTATAAGCAACCTGAAAAATTCAGAAATAAAAGTAAGACTGGAAATCATAGGGGTATCAACACTTATTGAAGCGTTGGAAGCAGCTTTATCGTAAACAAATTAATTCTGAATTTATAAAATATCTTAATATACAAATCTCCATTAATATTATCGTTATAAGACTGCTATTGTTTAAGTCTTAATTAAATCCTAGTATTTCCAGGTGGTGTTTCGGATGAAAAATAAAATCATATTGCTATTCAGCTTAATAATGTTTTTGATTTCACCGGCAGCTTATGCCGGAATCAAAGAAGACTATGAACAAGCATATGAACTCTATGTAGCTGCAGGAGCTTGCATGGCTACATACGGCGACAGGTACGGCAATTTGGTTAACCGCTATTTGGAACAAAACGGCTGGAAGATCGATCACTATACCCAGTCCGATGGCAATGCAAATGCCCGCTTTCTCCTGGCAAAAAAACAACTAAGTAGTGAGAAGCAGATGTATGTTCTGGCAATCGTCGGCACTGAGAACCTTGAGGACGTGCACGTCAACCTGAAAGTTGACAAGGTTTATTTCGCCGGGAGCAACCTGGAAGAATTCGAGATTAATGCGGCGAAAATCGATGTGCCGACCACTGAGCCGAAAGTTCACCGGGGTTTCCATGAATTCGTACAAGCCGGGTTGAAGGCTAAAACGCTGGATAACAATGGTGAATCAAAGTATCTTACTGACATATTGTTAGCGCACAAAGATTACAAGATATATATAGTTGGCCACAGTCTGGGTGGGGCAGCAGCCACCCTAACCGGAGCACGGTTGATCTCTATGGGGGTAAGACCGGAACAGATAGAAATTATTACTTTTGGGGCTCCTGCCGTAGGCAATGCGGCATTTGCAGCCAAATTCGGGCCTTTACTCAATTTGACCAGGGTGGTAATCTCCGGCGACCCGGTTACCGGTGTTCTGCAGACATTAGTTGGCGGTTATAAGCAATTTGGTCAGAAAATAGAATGGGATATGCCGGCCAAAACGGATCAGCCGCATAGAATAACCGAATATGCCGATCTCGTCTTGAAAAATTATTATGATAAACGCCAGCAGGCTTTGCAAGCAGGGTTGCTATCGCCAATTAATTCAAAAGATGGTGCGGGAGCAGGTATTTATGTTGCACCATTAAAGAATAATCTTCCGGAATCCCTAGCGACGGAATACCGGTATATGCAGCAGGCTCTGATAAATGAGTATCAACAAATGCTGCCTGGTTGCCAATTGTTTGACGCGCATGCTACCGGTAATTTAAGAGAAAGCGCTCTATCCGCAGGCTGCAAGTGGCTTGTCATTCCGGAAGTAAGCGGCTATAGGCTAAAACAGGAACGAAACGTTTATTATATTTCTTTAACCCAGACGGTATATGATGTTTCCAGTGGTGCCATGATTAATATGACGAATTATTCGACAGGGACCTACAATGTCACTCCTTTAGAGGCGGTAATTCACGATTTCAGGAATATAAGCCCAAATGATTGTGAGTGGTTGCATAAATAATAAATACAATTTTAAAGGCATTTGCGGTAAACCGCAAATGCCTTTAAAAATTACTGCATCTATTTCCTGTCAGGAACGCTGGGAACACAATCCTCAGATTTTTTAGCAAAAGTCAGTTTACCGTTATCCACATCAACCAGTACGGTATCGGTAGGCATAACTTCCCTTCTAAGCATCAGTTCCGCAATTTCATCTTCCACCATTTTTTGAATAGCCCGGCGCAGCGGACGTGCACCATAGGCATGGTCACGGCCTTCTTTTAACAGCTCACATTTAGCTCTGTCGGTTACTTCAAGAGTAAGCATATTATCTGCAAGTCGTTTGCCTACCTCTTTTAACATAATATCCACAATCTGCTTAAGTTCGTCATCACTAAGGCTGCTAAAGACGATTATTTCATCAACTCTGTTGAGAAACTCCGGACGGAAAGTCCGTTTTACCTCTTCCATTACCCGAGTTTTCGCCACCTGCTCTTCGTCGGTCTTTTTCGTTTCCGCCATGAATCCCAAAGCCGCCGAATCTTTTTTCAAATGCTTAGCCCCTACGTTGGAAGTCATAATGATTACGGTATTTTTAAAATCAACCGTGCGGCCCTGACTGTCAGTCAGTCTCCCGTCTTCCAGTACCTGTAATAAAATGTTGAATACGTCATAGTGAGCTTTTTCAATTTCATCAAGCAAAATCACGCTGTAAGGCTTACGACGCACTGCATCAGTCAATTGCCCGCCTTCTTCATAGCCCACATACCCGGGAGGCGCGCCTACCAGACGGGATACGGTATGTTTTTCCATATACTCAGACATGTCCAGCCTGATCATAGCATCTTCGTCACCAAACAAGGCCTCTGCCAAAGCCCGGGCTAATTCAGTTTTTCCTACACCTGTCGGACCAAGGAAGACAAAAGATCCGATAGGTCTTTTCGGGTCTTTAAGTCCCGCCCGTGCCCGACGAACTGCCCTGGCAACTGATTTGACCGCTTCATGTTGGCCTATTACCCGGCTATGCAGTGTTTCCTCCAGTTTCAGCAAACGTTCAGATTCTTCCTCAGCCAATTTTTTTACCGGTACACCTGTCCATGTAGCAACAACATGAGCAATATCATCGGCAGTAACTACAATGCGTTCATTACCCCGCTGCTTCCATGATTTCTGTTTATTCTCCAGTTCCTCTTTAATGGTTTGTTCTTCATCTCTCAGGCGGGCTGCCTGTTCAAATTCCTGAGCGGTAATGGCTGCTTCTTTTTCTGCCCGGGTTTTTTCCAGCCGTTTTTCAATTTCCTTAACATCAGGCGGCAGCGAATAAGCCTGCAGCCGTACCCTGGAAGCCGCTTCGTCCATTAAATCGATTGCCTTATCAGGCAAAAACCTATCGGAAATATAGCGATGAGATAATTTCACAGCTGCTTCAATGGCCTCATCGGTAATCTGCGCACGATGGAAAGCTTCATATTTATCCCTTACTCCCCGCAAAATGCAAATTGCATCTTCAACATTAGGTTCGCCAACCATAATCGGCTGAAAACGCCGCTCCAAGGCCGCATCTTTTTCAATATGTTTTTTATACTCATTAAGCGTAGTCGCGCCGATTGCCTGGAGTTCACCCCTTGCCAAAGCCGGTTTTAATATATTGGCGGCATCTATGGCTCCTTCGGCCGCTCCGGCACCAATCAAAGTATGCAATTCATCAATAAACAATACAATATTACCGTCCTGGCGGATTTCCTCCATAACTTTCTTAAGGCGTTCCTCAAATTCACCACGATACTTCGAACCGGCGACAAGGGAAGCCATATTCAGCGAAACTACCCGTTTATTGCGCAGTGTTTCAGGGACTTTACTTTCAATGATTTTCTGTGCTAAGCCCTCAGCAATGGCTGTTTTGCCTACACCCGGCTCACCAATAAGCACCGGATTATTTTTGGTACGGCGGCTCAAAATCTGAATAACCCGTTCAATCTCGACTTCCCGGCCAATTACCGGATCAATCTTACCTTCTTGCGCCAATTTATTGAGGTCACGTCCAAATTCATCCAGAAGGGGTGTAGTACCATTTCCGGTCGGCTGAGCGCAAGCACTGCATTTAGACTGAGCCGGCTGCTGCGGAGTACCGAAGTTTCCCAGCAATTCAATAGTACGCTGACGCACCGCATCAATATCTGCTCCCAGACTTGACAGCACTTGGGCAGCTACACCTTCCCCCTCACGGATAAGCCCCAGTAAAATGTGTTCGGTTCCTACATAATTGTGGCCTAAACGCAATACTTCCTCCATTGCCAGTTCAATTACCTTCTTCGCCCGTGGGGTATAACCGATTTCCCGACTGCCTTCACCACGACCGATAATTTTTTCCACTTCGGCGCGTACCTTCTCCAAATCAATATTCAAAGACGCCAACGCTTTGGCAGCCACACCATCCCCTTCATGCACCAATCCAAGCAGCAAGTGCTCTGTACCGATATAACCGTGGCCCAATCTAATAGCCTCCTGTTGCGCTAAAACCAAAACTTTGCGCGCTCTATCAGTGAATCTGCTAAACATAACTTTTCCCTCCCTTTTGAGAATGAGTATTACATTCTCTCAGCAATTTTCATTTCTCTTATTTAGCCTCAGCGAGTTTTTCCCGAATGATCAACGCTCTGAGACGATCACGTTCTATCGGTTCATCCTGTCTGGCTCCGGCCAGTTTCTGCAAATAATTCGGTCTTGTTGTTACCAGCAGTTCATTAAAAATGCTTGCTGGCGCTTCATTAATGATACCTAAATCAATACCTAAACGCACTTCACTCAGTTTGGCCAATGCCTCCTGACCGGAAATACTGCGCGCATACCTCAATAACCCGTACGCCCGCCATACCCTGTCTGACAAGGCTTCCTCCGACTCGCTCAACAATACATTTCGGGCATTGCGTTCATGGTCTACCACCTGCCTGACAACACTGCTCAGGTTTTCAATTATTTCCTTTTCAGCATATCCCAATGTCAATTGATTCGATATCTGAAATATATTTCCGACAGCCTCAGTTCCTTCACCATATAACCCCCGAACCGTCAATCCTAACTGAGTCGCGGCATTTACAATGCGGTTAATCTGTTTGGTAAGAGCCAAAGCCGGCAAATGGGCCATAACAGACGCTCTTAGTCCTGTACCAAGGTTGGTGGGACAAGCCGTCAAATAACCCACTTTCTCATTGAAACCGAAACTGCATTTAGCCTCCAAAGCATCATCAATCCGGTTGGCCATGAACAGCGCTTCTGTTAAATTCAGGCCAGAAGCCAGGCACTGAATACGCAAATGATCTTCCTCATTAACCATAATACTTACAGCAGCATCATTACGGATGATAATAGCACGGTTGTCAGGCTGCTGCGCATGATTGGGGCTGATAATATGTTTTTCCACCAGAACATACCGTTCCAGCGCCGAGAATTTGTCCAACTCGGCAAATTCATACCTTTCCGGCTTTTCCGGATTCATGTGATTTAAATCTGTTACCGAGTTTTTCATTTCCGCAACCACAGCCGCCAATTGTCCGGCATCGGCCCGGTTGGGAAACGGGATGCCTTCCAAATTGCGTGCCAGACGAATACGGCTGGAAAGCACAATATCTCCTTCCTCACCTCCGCCCATCATCCAGGGATTAAGCGGTTGCTCAACCAAGTCCTCAACTGACATATTCTCACCTCCCTAACCCTGCGCTTCTGTAGAATTATCCGGATCGCCATAGATCTTAAGCTCTTTCTCAATTGCCTTGATTTCATCCCTTACAGTAGCGGCTAATTCATATTCTTCGCGGGTAATATGACGCTCCAAATCCTGTTTCTTACGTTTTAAACGTTGTTTAACTTCTAATAAACCACCAGTGCGTTTGGGGACCTTACCGGTATGAGCACTGGCACCGTGTATCCTTCTTAATAAGGGCTCCAATCGTTCACCAAATGTAGCGTAACAGGTAGTACAGCCAATTTTGCCTGTGCGACTGAATTCACTGTATGTCATGCCGCAGTTACTGCATGCTACCTCAATTTTCGGCTGTTCTTCAAGGAAACAGTGACTAAACATTCCCTTGAGAAAATCATGGACCGATAACTTGTTATTCATCGCAAAATTAGCCAGGTTTACTTCCTCGTGCTTTTGTGCACATTCCTCACATAAGTGTTTTTCGACCTTATGATCATTGATAACCTTGGTAATATGCACACAAGCAGGCCGTTTTTTACAATCATCACATAACACTTTATGATCCCTCCTAAGAGTCAGGAGAATTTCCCCAGATACAATAATAAAGAGCGTAACATAGGGGCTCTATCCTGTGGTAAAACCTTATCAGAAATTATCGCAAAAAAGTGTATCATCAAAGCGGCTTCCCGCCCGCTTAACATGCCATGAGAACGTAATCGCTCAACAATTCCCACTACATCATTAAATGAAGCGGCTTCATCAATCTGCCTGGCGGCATCTTCATAGACAATCCGCTGCACCGGGATACGGGCAATACGGATAAACCCGCCTGAACCGCGTCTTGACTCAACGATAAAGCCACGTTCGATTGTAAATCTGGTATTTAGCACATAACTGATCTGGGATGGCGCACATTCAATGGTATCTGCTATTTCATTGCGCCTTAGCACCACAATATCATCTTGTTCGCCTGATAATTTACGTAAAATAAACTCTTCGATGATATCAGCAAGATTACTCATGATACACCTCCTCCGCAGTTTGACCTTTTGACTTTATTATATTTGACTTTTTGACTTTTAGCAATAGTTTTTTTTAAAAAAACTAAGAATTATTGCTACATAACTTGCAGTACCAAAAACTTCAAATACCCTGTCTCAGGCGCAGCCGGTAAAATAGGATGGTCTTTAGCCTGAGTTCTGTATTCTACCTGGCGTATAACCCGTCTGGCATCCCGGGCGGCATCCACCACGATTGCCTGAAATAAATCCCTGTCCATATGATAAGAACAGGAACAAGTCACCAAATAGCCCCCGGGACGTACCATTTTCAGTCCCCGCAGATTTATCTCTTTATAGCCCCGCGCGGCCCCCTCAATAGAACTCCGGCTTTTCGTAAAGGCTGGCGGATCCAGGATGACCACATCAAACAAGCTATGTTCATCAGCCATCGTTCGCAGACTGTCAAAAGCATTCGCCACCTTAAAATCGCAAACATTACTTACCCCGTTAAGGGCTGCATTTTCCCTGGCGAGAGTAACCGCCTCCTCCGAAATATCAATTGATGTAACTTTTTTGGCTCCGTATAAGGCGGCATGTACAGCAAAAGACCCGGTATGGCAAAAGCAATCCAATACCTCAGCCCCTGCCATGAGCGGCTTTAGGAACACCCGGTTTTCCCGCTGGTCATAGAAGAAACCTGTTTTTTGACCATTTTCAATGTCTGCATAAAAGGGAATGCCATTCTCCAACACCTTTATCCTGGTGGCGAACTTTCCCTTAAGATAGCCCTTCTTTTCGTCAAGACCTTCCAACTTACGCACAGGAACGTCATTACGCTCAAATATGCCTGTCGGGTTAAACATCTCTTCCAATACCGAAACGATGGTATCCTTATGTACATCAATACCTAATGCCAATGTCTGAATAACCATGTACTCACCGAATTTATCAACAATTAGTGCCGGCAGAAAGTCGGCTTCCCCATATACCAGACGGCAATATTCCGGCTCATTAATAAATCGCTGCCGGTACTGCCAGGCTGAATGAATGCGTTTTTTAAAAAATTCCCGGTTAATCTCTTCTTTTTCACGGGTCATAAGGCGCACGATAATTTGTGACTGCGGGTTAATATACCCCCGCCCGATAAACCGCTGCCGGTAATTGTATACATCTACAATATCGCCAGGCTGAAACTCGCCGTCAATATAATCAATTTCTGTCTGATATACCCAGGGATGGCCGTTTTCCACGCGATGCTGGGCACCTTTTCGTAAACTTACATTAGTGCAAATATCCATTAATATTCCTCATTTCTCTTTCTCTTTCCACCAGCGTTCCAACCACTTATATATAAGATAAATTGCCACTGCCGCCATCAGTGTGTTATTAACCATTTTATACTCTGCGGCGAAATATTGTGGTTCCCAATAGGATACCGGACTATGAACCGCCGCTAAAGACAAGGGATATAAATAAAAATTTGCGTAGGCAGAGTGAGTCAAACCATCAATTAATAAATGCGTGCCCCAACCGATTACAAATGCCTGAAATTGTTTTACCCAAGGCAGTAAAGATAAAATAAGGGCAATACTCCATACAACCACCGAGTGTCCAATGAGATCAATCTGTGTCGCCCGGGGATACATAGGCAGAAAGGTCATCATTGTGCCTGGCGACAGCTCAACCAGATCATTCACATGAAGTTGGCCACGAATAAGCATGATTGCCAGCAATATAAAATAAATATAATCAGGCAGCATCGAACCGGCAACAAACTGCCAGACTTGCCGGTGCCGCCGGGAAAAAAAATAAATCCAAAAGCCATGATGTAACGTAAACATGCTTAACCTCACTGCGAATGTCTTGAAAACCAGCACCGTTAGTGTTGCACAGATGACTGCCAGGTATGTAAGAAAATACACAGCCTTAAAACAATAGAAGATTTTAAACACAGAGAGCGGAGGAATTTTAGAAAAGTTACTGAATCCAATAGTAATAAAGGCGTGATTTTACTCACGCCCTTTATTACCATATTATTTTAGCCTGCCATCTCCATTACCTTTTTTGCGAACTCCAGACCAAACTTAAAGCATTTATCTAACTCTTCTTCATCAGGTATATATTTTATCGTCACACCAGGCTCCAATGCCATCCCTATGCCTTTTATCACATCTTCCAACGCCTGCTGTGAACCACCACCCCAGCCATAGGAACCAAAGGCGGCTGCAAGTTTGTTAACTGGGCGGAGGCCTTTAAGATTGGTCATAAGGGCTCCCATGGTTGCCAACATGACATTATTTTGCGTAGAAGAGCCAAATAGCAATCCCTTTGCTTCCAGCACTTCCATGACCACTTCACTGCGGTCGGCAATTGACATCTTGTAGAGTTTGGCCGTAACACCGCCTGCCGCTACCCCTTCCAACATACGCCGGGCCATTTTTTCGGTGCTGCCCCACATACTGTCATACATGATTACCACTTTGGCACTAGTCTGCCCCTTACCCCATTCCGCATATTTCCCCAGAATTTGGGGAATGTGAGTACGCCATACCACTCCATGGCTGGGAGCAATCATTTTAATCGGCAGTTCAGCAGCTTTATCCAATGCCCTGCCAACCAATTTACCGAAAGGCATCAAAATGTTGGCATAGTATTTAGCTGCCTCATACATAACTTCACCAATATCATTTTCATCATCAAACCGTTTACTTGTGCAAATATGCTGTCCAAAAGCATCATTAGAAAATAAGATTTGCGCTTTGTCCAGGAAGGTAGCCATAGAATCAGGCCAATGCAACATCGGCAAAGGAACAAAATGCAATGTATTGCGACCTAAGTTTAAAGAATCCCCTTCCTTAACAACCTGAAAATCATAATTTTTTTGGTAATGCTTTAAAATGCCTGATTTGCCTTGATCAGTCAATACCACTTTCGCCTTGGGAGCCTTCTCCATAATCATCGGCAAGGAACTGGAATGGTCGGGTTCAACATGGTTTGTAATAACATAGTCTATTTTAGCCGGGTCAACAATCTGGCTTATACGTTCAATAAGCTCACCGGCAAATGGCGCCTTTACAGTATCAATGAGGCAAACCTTCTCATCAACAATTAAGTAGGAGTTATATGTAACACCTCTGGGTGTGGTATATCCATGAAAATCCCGCAAGTTCCAATCTACCGCACCAACATAATAAACACCTTCAGCCAATTGAATATTGTTCATTCTTCTCGTCTCCTCTGTTTTGTTTTTTGTTCTCTCAAATAGCATGAACGCTAAATTTTATTCTTAAGAGACCGGTTCAAATGTTCACCTGCCCAGTGCCTGGATTCAGCGCGAACTGCTCAAAAACTCAGGCAACGACGCAAATGGGCCTTTTGAAACAGGCTCTTATAGAACTATTCCCGCTGCCTTTTGTAAAACCCTCCGGGCTTCACTGATAATTTCTTCGATAATGTCCCGGGCTGGTTCCTCTTTTTTAAGGCCTAGCAAACTTTGCCCAGCCAAAACCATGCCATTCTCCACATCACCGCTTTCCATAGCCAAACGGTTGGTCCCTGCAGCCAGGTGTTCCAGATCTTCAGCCGGGGTGCAGACTCGTTCCAATTCCAGGAACTTATCAGTAAACTTATTTTTCAAGCCACGGACACCATGCCCCATTGTCAGACCAGTCACAACCGAATCAGTATCAACTGCTGCAATAAGCTTTTGTTTAACATTTGTATGTACGTTGCACTCTCTGGCCAGCATAAACCGGGTTCCCATTTGCACTCCGGCGGCTCCCATTAAGAGAGCAGCTGCCAAGCCACGACCATCAGCAAAACCACCGGCGGCAATAACAGGAATATTAACAGCAGGTATAACCTGAGTCATTAACGCCATGGTAGTCAAAACACCGATATGCCCGCCGGCTTCCAAACCTTCAACAACGATAGCATCCGCGCCTTTATCTTCAACCCGCTGTGCCAGCCTAACGTTTGGCACCACAGGAACAGTTTTAATACCGGCCTGGCTAAGTTTGTCAAAAAAGGGGATAGGATTACCGGCACCCAAAGTTACGAAGGCCACTCGCTCATCACAGATAATATCGACAACCTCATCCTTGTTGGCAGCCATCAATTGTACATTTACCCCAAAAGGTTTGGAAGTTAATGATTTCGCCACACGGATCTCCGCACGTACCCATGCTGCCTCATGCCCGCCGGCAGCAATAACACCTGCACCACCGGCTTCTGACACAGCCGCCGCCAGCCGGCCATCGGAAACCCAGGCCATACCGCCTTGAATAATAGGATATTTAATATTTAAAAGAGTTGTTAATTCTGCGGTCATTAAATTCCTCCTAAATAATTGATAATTACTATTTATTAATAATATTTTAGCACAATTGGCAACAAATGCAAGTCTTAGTGGGTATATCAATATGTAAAAAAAGTTATTATATACATAAAAAAATTTTTATCTCGCAGACAAAATAGTCTTTACAATCTTATACCGGGGTTCTATAATGGAAAACTGTACGATACATATGAAGAATGGCGGAACACACAAACTTCATTGCGAAATTATGCTTTTCCCCGGAAAAGTCCTGAATTTTAGTATTTATTATATGCCTTAAAGGAAAATGCCGTAGAAAGGAACGCTGTGCGATGAAAGTAATTGGCAAACATCTAACCATTGATATGTATGGCTGTAACTTTGACAACCTGAACAACATTGAATTTATTAAAAGCTCAATGTTTACAGCTATTCAGGAAGCCAATATGACCCTTCTGGATTTTACCTCTTACAAATTTGAGCCACAAAACCTGACTATTTTAGCGCTTCTAGCCGAAGGCCATATGAGTATTCATACTTATTCCGCATTAGGATATGCAGCTGTAGATATATTTATTTGCGGTGATCTTAGCCGTGCAGATAAAGCAGCTGCTGCTTTAAGGCGCTCCATTAAGCCGGAAAAGACTAAAACCACGAACATTAAGCGGGGTGACTTCGGTTCGGAAAGCGATATGAAACCCAAAGTCAAAATTAGCATCACCCCTTTGCGCCGTGTGCGTGATACAGGTGCTAAGATGCTGCATTTTTTAAAGCGTTCGAAATCAAAATAACAAAACAGACCTATTCATCGTTCCGGATGAATAGGTCTGTTTTATGTAGGGAAAAGTCGGCTCAGGCATAAAGGCAATACTGAATCTTCTAGCAAGAAATATCAATAAGTTAAAAATCATAACCGTTTTAAAACTGGGAAAAAATTAATTTTTTTCCGACCAGATTGCCGGTATTCAAAGGCTTGTATCTTTCCTCGACAGGTAAAACTGGAAGTTTTCTCTTGACAAATAACAATATTTGAATAATAATACTCTATAGATAATAATTATAAATATTTAGCTGGAGGGATTCTAATGACTAACACTGAAAAAAATTTGGCCGCTGCTTTTGCCGGCGAATCTCAGGCAAACCGTAAATATCTGGCCTTTGCCAAACAAGCTGATGCCGAAGGCCATGCCCAGGTGGCCAAACTATTTCGCGCCGCCGCCGAAGCGGAAACAATTCATGCCCATTCACATTTAAAAGTGATGGGAGTAGTAAAATCTACCGCGGAAAACTTAAAAGCGGCCATCCAAGGCGAAACTTATGAATTTGAGCAAATGTATCCCGGATTTATTAAAGAAGCTGAAACAGAAAATAATGCAGCAGCTGTACGTTCCTTCATGTTTGCCAATGATACCGAAAAAGTACATGCCGAGCTATACACAAAATATCTGAACAACCTGGATAAAAAAGCTGTTACTGATTTGTATCTCTGTGTCGCCTGCGGCCATATTGCTGAAGGCTCTGCCCCTGACAAATGTCCGGTTTGCGGCGCGGCAGCCAAAGCATATAAAAAAGTTGACTAAAACGAAGAGTTAAAAATCCTAAACCCTGATTTTGACTGGGTTTAGGATTTTTTTACTGTTTTTAACCATTCCATAATATATTTCAGGACTACCCCGATTAGAATGTAAAGCGGCAATGAGTAGCTATATTTCCATTTTAGCAGTTCATAAGCATTTATCCAGACAAGAAAGGGCTCACCAATAAATGAAAACGCTACAGCAAAAATCACCATTCTTTTAAGAAAGGACCTCCATTGGGGACTGTATTGATATATAAGCATATATGCTATTGGCAGCATGACCAGATGAATCCATATAATATGAGGAAATTGCGCAATAACATGATAGTTATAGCGCCATAACCGGTATTCATAACCAAATTCATCTGCAGATACACCTACTATGGCAACCCATGAGCCAAACAGCAGTATTTCCATGATGTTTTTTCGATCAACAAGTTTAATCCATATGGCGGCACAAATTATGCTAAGAGCCGTTAATAAAAGCCATGGAAATGATAAAAGTTCATACCTGACCCAGTGAAGATATCGGTAATAAGCCAAAACATTTTCTAAATCTCGGACATACTCTGCTGAAGGGAATAGATTTTCCATGTTACCTCCATATCATTATGTTACCTTTGCTATCCCCATCGCGAGGTGATCGCAAAGAATTTCTTCGATAAATATTGCCTGATTTTCCTCACATTTTATTATTAGGACTACCTGTGCCGATTTGGCCTCTCCTTTCCCGGCCCGTTTTTTTCCGGTATAAAAAATGTCAATTGCCAGGCCCACTCCACCGCCTGCGAGCAAGCCCAAAAATCCCCATATCAATGGTCCACCCGGCCAAATGGAGCCATATATAGTAAATATTAGGGATGAAAAAGCTGCAGCGAGGAGAGCGCCGTCAATCTGGCTTATTCCATCGGCGTGATGAATAGTATCGAAAATTTGCCCTTGTGGCTGCCTTACTTCCAAAGGAGCGGCAAGTACATTAGTTTTTGGAATACCTTTAGCTTCAATACCGGAAATGGCTAATTCCAAAAAAATAGAATGCTCGAATGTTGAGATAATAAACACCTGCTGAATTCTCCTCAAAAAAGATTGTCAAGAGTCGCTGAATTAAAATAATAACGCTTTAGGTAATTAGCCTGCTCCAGGTTAAACAGCTTGTTATGCTCCACCGTTTTAACATATGAGTCATAAACGGCGAACCAGTGCAGCGAAGGCATGAAAAGCAGCCACTCCCAGTCTGCAACAGCAGCTGCTTTGGCATAATCTCCCCAGAACGTGTAATTCAATACTTCAAATAAGTGTGAGAAGTATGCTATCACTATCCACCAGATTAAAATAAAAAAACCTGCAGGCAGTCGATGATCATATAAATGTCCCAGCCCCGGCATAAGGACGGACCAGCCTGCTGCTACCCAGGGGCTTCTTGGGTCTAAATAGTTGATCGCAACTGAATTCATTTCGACAGGTGCCGGTATATTCCCGGAACGCTCTGCTAATATCGCAAGTTTATTCAAATCAACGGTGGATCGGTAGCTGTCCCATATGCCAAACACGTATACCGCAATATACAACAGCAGCCAGCGTTGGTTGGCAACGGCTGCCGCTTCCTGAAACCGACCGGTGAATGTATTAAGAAAAATCAAGTTGATATGCGCTTGGGTGTTAATTACAATTTCCCAAATTATCAATATATAGCCGGTAATATGATTGCCTAATGCAATTTGCCCAAGCCCGGGAAAAACGACCGACCATAAGCTCATAACTACCGGGCTTCGCAAATGTATCATATTAATAGCAATTGGCGACATATAAGCCGTGGGTCGCCTTATAACTTTCCAGCCTGTATTGTCCATCTAATCTCCTATCATTGATGAGAATTGCCGATCACTCAATATTTTGTTTTTCTATCCGGCTATCATTTTTAATATTACTTAAAAACACGCCAAATTTCTGTTCTAGAATGTGATAATATTGCAACATATATGCAAGGAATCTATTAAAACCTTCAACATGTGTGAAATAAAATAAGCCACTCTGATGAGCGGCTCTTTTTTTTGCAAAATATTTTATCGATACCAATATATAAAATTCCTATGGGGAATATTAATCTCAGACAGGGGGGTATAAATGATAGAGGCAACTAACGACCAGATAGCGTTACTTGAGAAACAACTTGTCCAGCTGAAAATCGAGAATTGGCTACGGGAAGATCTTTTCAGTCCCACCTGGTGGCTGATGCTAATAATCCTGGTAATTCCCTGGATCATTTGGTGGAGAATTGTAGACAAAAATCGCATTTTACAAATAACCCTTTTAGGAATGCTTGTTCTAATATTTTCGTCCTATTTAGATGCAATAGGCAGTGAGCTTGCCTTATGGCAATATAATAAGATGCTGTTCCCCCTCTGGTCCAGACTAATATCCGTAGACTTTTCAGTAATGCCTGTGACATATATGGTTATCTACCAATACTTCAACGAATGGCGATCATATACATATGCCAGTATAGTTATCGCTTTATTATATGCGTTTGTAGCAGAACCCATGATTACCAGACTCGGCATTTACCAACAAAATACCTGGAGTCTGTGGTATTCACTGGCAATATATATAATTCTACCCTTGTCCATTCGACTGCTTGTAGAAAAGATTTCTGCCCATAGTCAAAAATGAGACATATCAATTACTAAACCCGTAATATTTTTACACCGTTGTTTTTTTCCTGCGGCTTCGCAAATTGGTCCCGCTGTGGGTGCGTTTTTCATTTTGCTGCTTTTGCTTGCCCCAAAATGGCACACCTGTATTTTTCTTTTCCCGTCTTGGTTGTGTATTTTTACCACCGGCAGGATTGCCAAAAGACTGGCCTGTCCCCCGTTCAATCAGCCGTAAATATTCGCGCTCCTCCGGTGTGACAAAGGTAATCGCCTCACCGGTTTCACCGGCCCTGCCTGTCCGGCCGATACGATGAATATAACTGGCCACGTCATGGGGGATATCGTAATTAAATATATGGGTAACACCCTCAATATCAAGGCCGCGAGCGGCAATATCTGTCGCCACGAGAATTTGCAGTTTGGCCTCGCGAAATCGCTTTAGCACCTGCTCCCGTTTGGCCTGTGATAAATCACCGTGAAGTTCATCCGCCTTGTAACCGCGTACCGTTAGCGTCTCACCTAGTTCAATTGCCCGTTGTTTTGTATGGCAAAAAACGATTGCCAGATAGGGGCGATATTTATCCAACAAACCGCAGAGTTTGTCAACTTTTTCCTGCTCAGTTGTTCTGATAACAGTTTGCTTGATTTCGTCAAGGGTCACGCGTTCGCTAGCCACATGAATGTGCACAGGAGAATTCATGAAGCGCTTAGCCAACGCTTTTACCTGTGGCGGCATGGTAGCTGAAAATAGCATAGTTTGCCGTTTGGCTGATGTATGAATAATAAGTTCTTCTACATCATTTAGAAATCCCATATGGAGCATTTGATCAGCTTCATCCAGTACCAGCCTGGTGATACCTGATAATGTTACCGTTCTCCGCCGCATATGATCCAACAGCCGTCCAGGTGTACCGATAATTAAATGAATGCTGCCTGTCAGCTTCTTCATCTGCTGTTCGACATCCTGTCCTCCATATACAGCCAGTACATTTAACTCCGCGGCAGCTGCCAGCTTTTTGGCCTCAAGGGTAATTTGCAGTGCCAGCTCCCTGGTAGGAGTTATAATCAATCCCTGAACATATGTTTTTTTGATATCGAGCTGCTGTAAGAGCGGCAAGATAAATGCCAATGTTTTGCCTGTGCCGGTCTGGGCTTGAACCGACACATCCCTGCCTGCCAGCAGTACCGGAATAGCCTGTAGTTGTACAGGAGTAGGTTCGGTTATACCATTTTCTTTTAATACAGTAATAAATTGATTCTTTATATTTAAACCAGAAAAGTCCGGCATCGCGAGCAGCCACCTCCAAGCTTTAATTCCATATAGTATACCACATTTTTGGCATTATTTACATCCATTCCAAATTGCTTTACAATGGAGCTAACATTGTTTTCCATATTATCATTGACTAATTGTAAGGGAGGGTCTGGTATGTCCATTGCTGCGCTTCTTTTTCCCCAAAAACGTACACCTGTGGTAAAAAAAACTAATGAAACCGGCTCTATAAAGCAAACCGCCGTTGCTACCCCCCGTCCGGTTATTAAAGATATTACCCGTGAACAATGGTTTTGGGATAAAGCCGTCTTATCATAACAAAAACGACCAGCGTCTTTGAATATTCATTATATTCATCACATTGTTAAAAACTTGTCTAACCGCCAAGGACGCCAAGGTCGCCAAGAAAAACATTGGATTTTATTAATAAATGTTTAGATGCTTGACCCTTTTAAGGATGCATTTCCCTGATTAAAAATATTATCTCTCTGGAAAATATAAAAATACCCCCTTGGCAGTTAATCGTTTTCCCCTTGCCAAATTACTTCCTAAACGCTACCGGTCTGGCAGCCACAAAAATATATATTTCCCTATATTGTAAAAAAGAGTATGGTCAATGCCATACTCTTTTCCTATAGTTATTATTCTTTTATTTATTCTTTAGCCGCAGCCGCTTCTTTTTGAGAGACCGGAAGGCAGCTGGCCAAGCGTTGGTAGTTCTCCAGCCGTTCTTGAGCATCTTTTTCGGTCTTGGCAAAAAGTTCATCAGCTAATTCCGGGAATTGCTTTTTGAGGGAAGCGTAACGCACTTCACCCATCAGGAACTCTTTAAAGTCAGCAGTCGGTGCTTTTGAATCCAGGATGAACGGATTCTTATCAGCTTCTTTAAGCTGTGGGTTAAAGCGGAACAGTGACCAGTAACCGCAAGCTACGGCGCGTTTGGATTCTTCCTGGCTGTTGCCCATACCAGCTTTTAGACCGTGATTGATGCATGGCGCATAAGCTATAATAATGGACGGCCCGGGATAAGCCTCTGCCTCGGCAATGGCCTTAAGTGTTTGGTTCTTATCGGCACCCATGGCAATTTGCGCCACATATACATAGCCATAACTTATAGCCATCATGCCCAGATCTTTTTTCTTGGTATTTTTGCCGCTGGCAGCAAATTTAGCAATAGCAGCGGTCGGAGTAGCTTTGGAAGACTGACCGCCGGTATTGGAGTACACCTCAGTGTCAAATACCATAATATTAACATCTTCACCAGAAGCTATTACATGATCTAAACCGCCAAATCCAATATCATAAGCCCAGCCGTCACCACCGAAAATCCACTGGGAACGTTTCACGAAAAAGTCTCTGTTGTTATAAATTTCATTAAGCAGCGCATCATTGCCTTTTTCATTTTTCAACAAAGCGGTAAGCTTATCCGCTCTTTCGCGAGTGCCGGCACCATTGTCGATATTGGCCAGCCATTCTTCACAGGCAGCCTTTAAAGCTTCGCTAACATTCAACTTAGCAGCAGCCTCAATATCGGCAGCCAGTTTATTTCTGACTTGTTTTACCCCTAACACCATGCCCAGACCGAACTCGGCATTATCTTCAAAGAGAGAGTTTGCCCAAGCCGGGCCATGGCCTCTATAATTCTTGGTATAAGGCATGGACGGCGCACTGGCACCCCAGATGGAGGAACAACCGGTAGCATTGGCAACCATCATTCTGTCCCCAAATAACTGAGTAACCAGTTTAGCGTATGGGGTTTCTGTACAACCTGCGCAAGCACCGGAAAATTCCAATAGGGGCTGTTCAAACTGACTGCCTTTTACCGATTCCTTATTGACAGGGTTAGCTTTTGGAGAAACATTCAGGGCATATTCCCAATTGGCTACTTGATCCATTTGAGTACCAGCAGGCTTCATTTCCAGCGCCTTTTCTTTTGCCGGACAAACTTGAACGCAGTTGCCGCAGCCGGTGCAATCCAGCGGAGAAACAACTATGGCAAAATTGATATCCTTAATACCTGTAGCAGTTTTGGACTTAAAACCGGCAGGAGCTTTGACTACTTCTTCAGCATTTAACAGGACGGGCCGGATAGCGGCATGTGGGCATACATAGGAGCATTGGTTGCATTGGATACATTTGTCTGTCAGCCATTCAGGAACATCTACGGCAATACCACGCTTTTCATAGGCAGCCGTGCCTACCGGGAAGGTGCCGTCTTCCATGCCCACAAAGGCGCTTACTGGCAATTTATCGCCTTCCTGACGGTTCATCGGTTCGAGGATATTTTTGATGAAAGATGGTACTTCACTGGTGTCAGCCACTTCATCTTTGGCATTTTTCCAGGCATCAGGCACATTAACTTTCACGATGACGTTTACGCCTTTATCAATAGCAGCATTATTCATATCGACAATCTTCTGGCCTTTATTGCCATAAGACTTAACTACCGCATCTTTCAAGTATTTTACGGCGTCTTCCACAGGAATAATGTCAGCAATTTTAAAGAAAGCAGCCTGCATAATCATGTTAATTCTGCCGCCCAGACCAATTTCTCTGGCGATATCCACTGCATTAAGAGTATAAAAATTAATTTGGTTAACGGCAATGTAACGCTTCATGGCAGCAGGTAATTTTTCATCCAGTTCTTTTTCGTTCCAGATGCAATTCAACAAGAAGCTGCCGCCTTTCTTCAAGCCTTCCAGCACATCATATTTATAAACATACGACTGATTATGGCAGGCCACAAAGTCGGCTTTATTAATCAGATACGGCGATTTGATTTGTTTTTTGCCAAATCTCAAATGAGAAATAGTA
>JAEYSJ010000247.1 GCA_023434855.1 Bacillota bacterium
GCAGTAGTCGAACACCATTCCCAATTCGACTATTATGACGGCGGCGGAATTGATGTGGCCTTTTTAGGTCTTGCCCAGACAGATAAAGACGGCAACGTCAATGTCAGCAAATTTAAGGGCCGTCCCATGGGCTGCGGCGGTTTCATCAACATTACCCAGAGTTCCAAGAAAGTAGTCTACTGCGGATCTTTTACCGCCGGCGGTTTGGCGGTTACGGCTCAGGATGGGAAGCTGGTCATTGGCCAGGAAGGAAAAAATAAAAAGTTTGTTGACAGTGTCGAGCAGATTACTTTTAGCGGCAAATACGCTCAGAAAGTTAATCAACCGGTAGTCTATGTCACGGAGCGGGCGGTATTTGTTCTGCAAGACGGGCAAATGACCCTGACGGAGATTGCCCCTGGCGTCGATCTGGAAAGAGATGTTCTGGCGCTGATGGACTTTAAACCGGTAATTTCTCCAAATTTAAAAACCATGCCCCAGGAAATCTTCCAGCCCCGATGGGGGCAGCTCAGGCAGATTATTGAAGCAAAAAAGAGAGGTTGATGCAATATGACTGATATGACCCTTACCCCTGAACAGCAGAAAATACAGCAGTTGGCCCGGGAATTTACCGCTAAACACATCATCCCCGTGGCCAGCGAGTGGGACGAAAAAGGGGAGTTTCACGAATTCATTCTGGAAGAAGTAAAAAAAGCGGGTCTAAATTGTATGGCAGTGCCTGTAGAGTACGGCGGTCCCGGCTATGACTCCGTTACCCAGTCTATTGTTGCAGAAGAATGGGGTTATGGTTGTGCGGCTTTTGCCACTACTCTTGGCGGCAATGGACTCAGCTCCTATCCGGTGGCTATTGCCGGAACTGACGAGCAAAAAAAATTATACTATGGCCGGCTTGTCGCCGGCGGAATGGGCGGTTTTGCCCTCACCGAGCCGGGAGCCGGTTCGGATGCCGGTGCCGTAGCAACTACGGCGAAACTGGAGGGCGATGAGTGGGTCCTTAATGGCAGTAAATGTTTTGCTACTACGTGTGGCTATGCCACCATAATGGTGATATTCGCTTCCACCGATCCCAGCAAAGGCGTGAAAGGATTGAGCGCGTTTATTGTGGAGAAGGAACGCGAGGGTGTTGTCGTTGGTGCAGTGGAACATAAAATGGGGATTCGCAGTTCCAACACTGTGGAATTGCTCCTTAAAAACGTGAGAATTCCTAAAGATCATCTCCTGGGCAAGGAAGGCGAAGGCATGAAACTTGCCATGAAAACACTGGATATGGCTCGCCCCATCGTTGCTTCCCTGGCGGTAGGAGTTGCCCGCCGCGCCTTAGATGCGGCTGTTAAATATGCCAAGGAATACCTTGATGTCAATGGAAAACCCCTAGGCAGCCACCAAGCTGTCGCTTTCAAGCTGGCTGATATGGCAATCCAGGTGGAAGCCGCCCGCCAGTTGGTACGCAACGCTCTTCGTCTGAAAGATGCAGGCGTACCCTATACCAAGGAAGCGGCTATGGCAAAAACCTATGCCACCGATACCGCAATGCGGGTTACTGCCGATGCGGTTGAATTAATGGGGCATTACGGCTATTCCAAAGATTCCTTTGTGGAAAAGCTGATGCGTGATGCCAAGGTCACCCAGATCTACGAGGGTACGAATCAGGTGCAGCGGATAGTAATATCCGGGTTATTGCTTAACTCATAGAGCAAGAGAAGAAAAGGAGGGTAAACCTTGAGCTATACATTGACGGAAGAACAACAATTAATTCAGCAAAATGCCCGGGAATTCGCCCAGGAATATGTGGAACCGGCTGCCGCCGAAATTGACCGCACTGGTGCGCATCCCCAGGATATTGTCAATAAACTTGTTGAACAGGATTTTCTGGGAATATTCCTGCCAGGCGAGTATGGCGGCGCTGAGGCCGGCTATCTCAGTTATATATTGATTATTGAAGAGCTGTCCCATGCCAGTGGAGCGGTGGCGTCAATTCTCATTAACCATGCCTCACTGGCCGGCTACGCTATTAACCGGTGGGGTTCGCCGGAACAGAAACAAAAATACCTGCCCCTTATGTGCCAGGGCGAAAAACTGGGTGCCTTTGCCCTCACTGAACCGGGAGCGGCTCCGGGAGCAGGGGAACACAAGGTCACTGCTGTTAAGGAAAATGATAGCTATATTTTAAACGGACGGAAATGTTATGTTGCTAACGGCGGGGCTGCCGGTGTTTATATCGTTTTCGCGCAAACCGACGCCGAGGCAGGGGCTAAGGGTGTCAGTGCTTTTATTGTCGATAGTGATGCAGCAGGCTTAGCTGTTGCCCGCACAATCGAAAAAATGGGACTGCGCGGCTGCCAGTCCGCCGAACTGGTATTTGAGAACGTCAGAGTTCCGGCAGCTGGCCTTTTAGGCGCGGAGGGAGCAGGCCTGGCTATTGCCGGTGAAGCTCAGGCGGCGGCCAGTGTAGCGGAAGCCGCCATGGTAGTTGGAATTGCTCAGGCGGCCATGCAGGATGCGGCGAATTACGCCAAGCAAAGAATCCAGTTCCACAGGCCGATTGCCAGTTTCCCGGCCATCCAGACAATGCTTGCTGAAATGGCAACCAATATTCATCTGGCCCGTCTGGCGGTTTATGATGCGGCCAGTCTGATTGAGAACGATCAGCCTTTTGCGGCGGAAGCCGCCATGTTGAAGTTGTTTGCTGCCCGCATCGGTCAGAGCGCTTTGATTGATGTATTGCAGATTGAGGGCGGTTATGGCTATAGCCAGGAGATGGTTGTATCGCGTCTCTATCGTGATGTTAAAGGGGCGCTCATCAAAGGGAGCTCCGCCGACTTTCCGGAGAAGGTAATTGCCGGCAGTTTGCTTGCATAACGTAATAATATAATTATTATGTGGAGAACGTACTTTCAAATCTCTCCACATGCAAGAGAGGCTGCTTAAAAATGTTCAGATGCGAGGCGCGATGACGTTCTGACTGAGATTGTTTTACCAGAATAGTCCGTGCGGGGATTGCTACGCGCCGCGTACTGGGTTTGTACGCAAGCAAGCAACCGCAAGAGCAACGAAGCAGATGGGCGTTTTTAAGCAGCCTCTCAGAAAGGGGAAAACCATGCAAAAAATTCTTGTGTGTTACAAGTGGGTATTAGACGAACAAGATATTAAGATTACCGAAAATTTGTCCCTCGATACCGGCAGGGCCAAGTATAAAATCAGCGACTATGACCGAAATGCGATTGAAGAAGGCGTGCTCTTGGCGGAAAAGGATAGCGTTGCTGTTGAGGCCCTCACCCTCGGTACCGCTGCGACCAAACAATCACTTAAAGACGCGCTGTCCAGGGGACTGGACAAAGTATACTGGATCGGCGATGCCGTAGCCGAAAAGGCGGATTCCTGTGTGACTGCCAATATACTGGCGGCCGCTGTCAAAAAAATTGGGCAATTTGATTTAATCCTGTGCGGCGAAGGCAGCGCCGATTCCTACAGCCAGCAGACTGCACCCCGTCTGGCAGCTTTGCTCGGCATTCCCGCCATTACCTTCGTTCAACGCATTACCGTGGCCGATGGCCGGGTTACTGCCGTTCGCAAGCTTGGTGATTGTACAGAGGAAGTAACAGTCACCGGACCGGTAGTGATCAGTGTTTTGCCGGAAATCAATAAACCGCGTATACCGGGTTTGAAACAGGTTATGGCTGCTGCCAAAAAGCCTTCAGAAGAAATGAAGGTTGCCGATCTGGGGCTTTCTTCCGAAGAATTAACTCCCAAGGTACGCAGTCTGTCAGCAAAAGGCTATGTTATGAACCGGAAAAAAGTCATTTTCAAAGAAGCCAACCAGGCCGATAATGTCGCCAAGCTGGTTGCCAGCCTTGCCCAAGAGGGCCTGATTTAGAGGAAAGGGGTAAAAAATATGCCGGGAATTTGGATTTATTCAGAAGATAGCACAGTTGCCAGACAGCTCCTAACAGCCGGACTGGAACTGAAAAACGCCATGAATCAGCCTGTTAAGGTGATTACTTTAAATAATGATGATACTCAGAGTTTTATTGCCGCCGGCGCCGATAAAGTATATGTGGCAAAAGGCGTCAACTCCTGGCCGGAGAGCTATGCCAGGGCCATAGCCGATCTGCTGGCCGCAGAACAAGCCAGTGTGCTGTTGGTGGGCGGAACAATGCGGGGCAAAGATCTGGCGGCGAAGGTTGCCGCTCTTTTAAAAGCCGGACTTGTCACCGATGCCTTAAGTGTTGCTTACGCTGACGGCGGTCTTGAAACTACCAGATTAATATATGGCGGGTTGGCGGTAAGTACGGAGGCAACACTCTTTCCCGCTCTGGTTACTATTCCGCCGCGGACTTTTGCTGAAGCAGTCCCTGCCGGTAACGGGCAAGGTGAAGTGGTTGTTTTAGAAGTAAATAATGAAGATTCACGGGTATCCATCAGCAATGTTTGCCCAATCGAGCGGCAGGGCGCTGATATTGCGGCTGCCACCAGGGTTGTCTGCGTAGGTCGTGGTTTAAACAAAAAAGAAGATTTGGCGCTGGCCGAGGCCCTGGCCAAAGTCGTTGGCGCTGAAATCGGCTGTACCCGCGGCATTGCGGAAGACTATCATTGGCTGCCTAATGAACGCTATATCGGTATCTCCGGTCAGAAAGTCAAGCCCGAAATCTATATAAGCATGGGCATTTCCGGTCAGGTACAGCATGTGGTCGGCATCCGGGATTCGAAAATCATTGTTGCCATTGATTCCAATGAAAAGGCGCCTATCTTCGAAGCAGCTGACTACGGCATTGTGGGGGACCTTTATGAAGTTGTGCCTTTATTAACGGAAGCTTTAAAGAAATAAGCGGGATTACGGATTTTTGAACCGCAGAGGACACAGAGTGGAACGGGGCGCGATATCCATCGCGCAGGGAAAAAGTATAAACAGGTTCTGCTCCGTGGTTAGAATGTTTTTAAAAGGAGTGATCCTATTTGTCAGCTGACGAGAAATTTGATGCCATAATTATCGGAGCCGGACCGGCTGGTTCCGCCTGCGCCTACGTGCTAGCCAGGGAAGGAAAAAGCGTTTTATTGGTGGAGCGGGGAGTAAGTGCCGGCAGTAAAAATGTTACCGGCGGCCGCCTTTATACCTACGCTTTGGAATTGGTGGAACCTGGTCTGTTTCAGGAGGCGCCGCTGGAACGCAAAGTAGTCCGGGAGCAAATTATGATGCTTGGACAAAATGGCGCAGTGACTGTAGATTATGCCGATTACGGGTTCGGTGAGGGGATTCCCCAGTCTTTCTCGGTATTGCGCGCTCCTTTTGACGAATGGTTTGCCACTCAGGCGGAGGCTCAGGGCGCTATGACAGCGCCAGGGATTCTGGTGGACGAGCTTATTGAAAATGACGGCAAGATTGTCGGGATTAAGGCCGGCGGCGATGAAATTTATGCGACAGTTGTAATAGCAGCTGACGGAGTCAACTCCTTTATTGCCCAAAAAGCCGGATTGCGGGAAGACATCACCGCCCAAACGGTGGGAGTTGGCGCCAAGGAGATCATCGAACTGCCGGAAAAAGTTATTGAAGACCGCTTTAATTTAAACGACGGCGAAGGTGCGGCCAGGGTGCTGGTCGGCTGTGCGGACGGTGTGCTGGGAGGCGGATTTCTTTATACCAACAAAGACAGCATTTCTTTGGGCGTAGTGCTTAATCCGCAAGATCTCGCCTGTCATGGCAAAAAAATTCATGAAATACTGCAGGATTTAAAGATGCATCCTGCTATCTACCCTTTGATTAAGGATGGTACAACAGCGGAGTATGGCGCTCATTTAGTTCCTGAGGTTGGTTATCACGCCATGCCCCAAAAACTATACCGGGATGGTCTTGTGCTGATCGGTGACGCCGCCGGAATGGTGGTTAACACCGGCACTATTATCCGGGGAATTGATTTGGCCATTGTGAGCGGGGTAGCTGCTGCCTGGGCAATTATTAAAAATGCGGAAAATAGCAACATTGGCCCGGCCTATATGCAGGAATTGGAGGATTTGGCGCTGCTGCCAACAATGAAGCTGTACGCGAAATTCCATGATTTGATGAGCAATCCCCGGATGGTGGGGGTTTATCCCCAAATGGCCAATGACATGTTCAAGGTAATGTTCGCCGTAGATGGCAAACTGCCGGAACGTATGGACAAAGCAATGTTGAAAATCCTCAAGCGGCATGTAACCTTTGGACAATTGCTTGCTGACGGTTGGAGGGGGTTTAAAGCCATATGACGATTAAAAAACTTTCACCAGAAGAACTGCTGGGATTAGATAAGTTTACTGTTGATGAGGAACAACCCCATATTGTTCTTGATAAGAGTATTTGCGCCAAGTGCAGGGAAAAGCCGTGCCTGGTCGTTTGTCCTGCAGTTTTGTATACATTGAAAGATGGGGAAATTAATTTTGATTATGCCGGTTGCTTGGAATGCGGCACTTGCCGGGTAGTGTGCAAGGACAAGGGGATTGTTAAGTGGACATATCCCCGGGGTACTTTTGGAGTTGCCTTTCGCTGCGGTTAAAAAAAGGGTAGAGTATTTAATAGTCTTATTAAAAATGAATCAGAAAAAAGAGGTTGGGAGTGCAAGTCCCAACCTCTTTTTTGCTGATTCAGAATTTATAACTTTTCGGGCGACTGCAAACAGTTGATTACCTGCAGTTAAGCCGAAAAATAACTTAAATTTGCTGTTCGAAAACGGTTTTTCTTATCTGAAAATCGTGTCAAGGTCTAGCTTTCGGAATCAGATTTTTTATGCAACACGACAAGCTCAGGCTTTTTTTTCTGAACATTTTTGCTCTCATATAGCTCAATTTCAAGCGAAATTCTTTCCAGTATTATTTGATTCACCATCTCCTGTACCTGATCGGCAGTGTCTTGTATCCCGGCTTCCACAGCCTTTAGCAGCGCGTTTCTCTCTTCCTGCGCCATATAATAAGGTACCGGCAAATTGAATCTGCAATCAAAGGCTGTACTGGCATATTTTTCAATATAGTTCTTCATCCGGTCACCAACGTGGTTGATAAGAGTTTCATCAAGTGACATGGAAGCAAGACTTGCTCTGATTCGTTGATCGATCTCATCTAAAGCGGAAGTATTCTGATAAGGAAAAGGAATAATTTTAGCGGGCATAGCGACACCTCCCTTTTTTATTATCAAGTGTTTTTGTGGCTGCTAGATCGGTAGCGTTTAGGATTAGCGAGCGGGAGAAAACGGTTAACCGCCAAGGACGCCAAGAACGCCAAGAACGCCAAGGGGAATTTTTATATTTTCAGTAAGATAATTATTCTTCTTTTTTTATCTACATGGACAAAATAAGCTCTTTTCTTAGTATCGCGGGGAATTATTTAAATTATGTTTAGAATGTAAGAAAAGTTGCTGATTTTGACCTTCTGTAAGAAAAAAGCACGGCGTAACCGCCGCGTAATTTTAATGCAATAGTTTATTTGGCAATGGCTTTTGCTGCCTGCTTTCAGAATCAGGTTTTGAATCGCTATTAACGCGGAAATTACCCTGATCACTGTTGGTTTTACTTTTTGAGGTTGAACCAAAAGCGTATTTTATCAAGGGACCACCTCCTCATTTTTTCAGTGCTCCCAATCATGTTTTCTCACTAATGCGCCCCATAGCTGAATACAAAGCGTTCATATCCAAATCTTTGGCTGCGGTCGGGTCTTTCATTTCTGCCGGTTCAGGATTATTGGCGTTATAGCCTACGGAAGCGTTTGCTTGCTGAGCCAATTCTTTAGTGGATTTTTCCACATAAATCACCTCCTATGATAGGTTTCCCGAAATTAAATTCCGGTATTCAGGAAACGCATATAACACCCCATATACAAAGTTATGTGAAATATGCGAAAAATTTTTTTATTTACGCGAGAAAAATCGACATATTTTTCAAAGATTATTTAAATTTTTGTAGTATAATATTACAATGTCGGCATATATTTTACAGAACGCACTACGTTATGTGCAAGATTTAAGTAAAGGAATGAATAATATGTCAGATTTTGGAAAAGTACTTTGGGCTAGCCCCGATACCGCCGAACAAATAACATTCATTTCTGGTTATTACAAATTAATGACCAGACAGGAAATGATACCTCTTGGCAAAACGGTCGAGGAGGTTAAAGAAAAACTGAAATGGTTTAAGAGAAACGACATATTGGAATCTTTTCATGCTTAGCGTCCTGCGGGACGCTATTTTCATATGTTTTTCTCGGCGACCTTGGCGGTTAGAAATTTATTTAACGTATTGATTGTCAAATGATATTCAAAGACACTGGATGGTCTTTTTTTGAAAAAACAAGACTAAAGTCCTATAAAAATAAGACTTTAGTCTTAAGGGATATTATGTAGAATATAGAAGATTATTGTAATAACTAATTGAAAGATGGTGTTTTTATGGTTTGGGCGTCGCTAGTTATAGGAACACTATTCGGCAGTTTTCTAACTTTTGTACTATTAGGTTTACTAGTCTATAATCTTTAACTCGCCAGGAGCGGAAGCGGATAATTAAATTACGAACCATAAAAAAAGAGCCATCTGGCTCTTTTTTTCATAATATTGGAAAGAATAAGTTCGTGGTTGTAGTCAACTGGTGCTAGTGTTTTTGAACCACGGAGTACGCGGAGTACACGGAGTGGAACGGCGCGCGATATCTATCGCGCAAGAATTAAGCAACCGGCGGCGCTGATGCATTGAGTTTAGTACATAGTGAGGTATAGGTAATAATAAAATCCCTCCGCGTCCTCCGTGTACTCCGCGGTTAGCCGTATACCCAAGGTCGCGATAGCGGCCTTATTTTTCGCAGTTTGCAAACTTTTCGGCAGCTATTATTGCCTGGCCCAAAGCTAAGCCACCGTCATTGGGCGGGGTTTGGTGGGGCAAATATATATGTAAGCTTTTTTCTTGAAGAAGGCCCGTTACCTCGGTGAGTAACCTGATATTTTGAAAGACTCCGCCGCTAAGAACGATTTTATCGATTCCTGTTTCACGGTTAATCAGTTGCACCATTTCAACTGTGGCATTAGCGACAGTTGTATGAAATGACGCAGCCAGATATTCTTTGCTTTGCCCCAGTTGCGTTAATTCCACAAGAGCGGCAAAGGATGGCAGGAAGTCCAGCTGTTTTGTCACGCCTGGTATGATGCGATAAGGAAGTGTACTGCCGGCTGTTGTTCCGGCAATCATTTCCAGTTCAACAGCAGCTTGCCCTTCATAATTTATGCTGTTACGCAGGCCGATGATGGATGCCGCGGCATCAAACAGCCGTCCGGCGCTGGAGGTTGAAGGAGAATTAATACCTTTGGCGGCAGCCTGAATAATTAAAGGCCATTCGCCGGGCAAAGCCTGGATAAGCGGGATTTTCAAGTCTGTAAGACTATTTCCCCATAATTCGTGCAGCAGCCAGACTGCCAGGCGCCAGGGCTCCTTGATTGCCTTGGTTCCTCCGGGAAGGGGCAGGTATTTGCAATGTCCTGCCCGTCTGAAATCCTGATAACTGGCAACTAAGAATTCGCCGCCCCATAATGTCCCGTCAGTACCGTAACCTGTGCCGTCAAAAGACACGCCAATTACCGGTTCGGAGAGTCCGTGCTCGGCCATGACCGCGGCAGTATGGGCATGATGATGCTGTACAGGTGCTTTGGGCAGATCAAGGCTCAACGCATATTTTGTGGAAAGATACTCAGGGTGAATATCATAGGCAACAACCTGTGGTGTGATATTGAACAACCGCCGGTAATGGTCTATCGACTCCAGATAATAATTGTAAGTTGACATATTTTCCAAGTCGCCGATATGAGCGCTAAGATAAGCCTTATCCTCGTAAGTGAGGCAGAAGGAGTTCTTTAACTCCCCACCGCAGGCGAGGACAGGTATTGTTTTTTTGGCAAGCCGAACCGGACTGGGCGTATAGCCCCGGCTGCGGCGCAAAATATATGGTTTACTCGCAAAAATCCGCACAACAGAATCATCGGCCCGGCGGTAGATGCTGCGATTGTGTAGTAAGAAATAGTCGGCAATATGATTGAGCCGGCTGCAGGCATCGGCATCATCATAGGCGATAGGCTCGTCGCTGGTATTGCCGCTGGTCATTACCCAGGCATCGTCAGGTCCGAGCAGCAACTCATGGGCCGGAGTATAGGGAAGCATAATACCTATACGGGGATTGCCGGGAGCAACCTGTTCGGCTAGATCAAAAGCAGCGCTTTTGTCAAGAAGGACTATTGGCCTAATGGTGCCTGTAAGCAGTTCCTCCTCTGCGGGAGAAACGGTGCAAAGCTGCTTTACCGTATCTATGTTCCCGCACATTACCGCAAATGGCTTATCTTCGCGTATTTTCCGGCTTCTAAGGGACTCGACAGCAGTATGATTTCTGGCGTCACAGGCAAGATGGTATCCCCCCAGGCCTTTAACAGCTACTATTTTTCCCGCGGCAATAAGCCCTTTTGTTTCCTGAAACACGTTGCTGCCAGCCGGGACGGGAATTTCCGCAAAATTGTTATTCATGAGGCGATAATGGGGGCCGCATACCGGGCAGGCATTTGGCTGGGCGTGAAACCTCCTGTTGGCAGGATCGTCATATTCATTTTGGCAGACCGGACACATGGGGAATTCGCTCATAGTAGTGGCAATCCGGTCATAAGGCATACTTTTAATGATGGTATAGCGTGGTCCGCAATTCGTGCAGTTGGTAAAGGGGTATTGGAACCGTCTGTCACTTTTATCTAAAATTTCTCTTCGGCAGTCCGGACAAGTGGCGATATCCGGTGATATCATCGGCACTTCCCCGGCGGACGGGCGACTTACTTTTATAACAAATTCTGTATCTCCCTCGACTTGGCAAACATCCACCGACACTTCGGTTAATTGCGCCAGCGGGGGTTTTTCATTTTGCAGAGCATTCACAAACTCATGAGTTTCGCGTTCTCCACCCTCAACCTCAATGCAGACACTATCACCGCTGTTGAGAACCCAGCCCCCCAAACGATAACGGCAGGCAAGCCGGTAAACAAAAGGACGGAAACCAACGCCCTGAACGATCCCTTTGACAGTTATTCGCAGACGAATCATAATATGATCCTCCAATTTCAACAACATAAACAAATAGAAATCTAACAACCATTATAATAACGATTCCGCCTAACAGCAAGGGGCCGGGCTTGAGTTAATGCAAATTGACTTATCTGAATACGTTTTTATTATATTAAGTTAAGTTAAGTTTATGACTAATAAAATGCCACTGTAATGTATTGGCAAATAAGAAAAAAATTGGTTTAAAAGAAAGCAGTCCAACTCCAAACATGTTTGCGAATATATTGCCGGCACTACTAAATAGAACGAAAATATATTGAAATATACTGAAAAATTTATCTACAAATATGCAATTTCCTACTTTATTTTGGCATTTGCTGGCAGTAGCAAAGCAATACGAACAAAATAAGGATTAAAAAAAATATATATTGATTTATGTTTGTTTATATATTATTATTTTTTTAGATATATGGTAATTATTTCTTTATTTAGTAGTCAATTAGATAATTTTTTACTTTAATATGGGCATATGTGATAATTTTGGTCAATTTTTTTATACTTAGGCAGGTAATTCTGCGAGAATTTTATCATAATGAATCAAACAAAAGGGGGAGTTGGCAACACGGCAAAGGAAAATTAAACATATTAGCTTAGAAAAAGTGTAGTTTTAATCATGGGGGGAAAACATGCGTAAGAAAATTATTTATCAACTTGCAATTCTTCATTGTATCTTATTGATGCTGCCGGGCTTAGCCTTTGCGGCGGACAATCCTCAGGAATCTACTGATACTAATTTGGACGAGGTGGTAGTTACCGCAATTCCCTTAGAAAAATACCTGCTTACTACAAGTGTTATTACTGCCAAGGATATTGAAGCTAAAGGAGCACGTAACCTGGCGGAAGCTTTGAAGGATGTTCCTGGTCTGAATCTTCACCGGAACATGAAAAATAATACATCCTTGGATATCCGGGGTGTTACGACAACCGATGTAAAAATATTTATCGATGGGGTTTTGGTAGATCCCCTGGCGAGAACGACCAACTCCTCGGCTGTGGATGTCACCATGATTCCTGTGGATAATATCGCCAAAATAGAAGTAATTAAAGGACCTGCGCCCGTAATCTACGGTACAGATGCTAAAGGCGGGGTTATCCTAATTACCACAAAAAGCGGCAAAGACAGTAACGGTGGTAAGGTTTCCCTTTCCGGCGGAACTCAGGGTACTCTTAACGGATCTGTTTCTGTTGGGGGAGGTAATGACAAATTCAGCTATTATATCAATGGTGGATCAGAGCATACTGACGGATTTACGACCGATTCCAGGGAAACTAAATATATCAATACCAAACTGTTCTGGAGATTACAAGATGATGCATCTCTAACCTTTACCGGAGGATATTCGACAACAAACAAAGGATGCCTGAACGAGACCGATCCGATTGACGGTCATATTATCAGCTCTAAACAATTATTCTGGCCTGGACTACAAAATTGGGAATTTAAAGACTGGGAAAGAAGTAATTTGTTGTTAAGTTATGCCAAAAAGGCCAGTGATAAACTGGATTATACTGTTAAGATCTACCGGTATACTGAAAAACAGGGTATATGGGCTTATGGACCGACAGGCTATTCAGGTTTATATGGGAATATTACTGTCAAAAGTGGCAGTACAGGCTATAGTACACAACGGTGGAATTACAGTCCTTGGGATAGCGCGTTAAAAGGAATGGAAATACAAAGTAATTTCAAGTTAAACTCCTTGCATACTTTAACTTATGGCGTACTATATAATGATATCGACTGGAAAAAAGCTGCTTCTGTCGACCCGGTAAATGATCCCAATGATCCTAACAATTATTATTGGCTACATTATAAGAACAAACGGTATGGTTACTATTTGCAGGATAATTTTGTACCTAATGAGAAGACCACAATTACTTTTGGTGTTAGGCATGACAAAAATGAAATAAGCACTGATACAAATTATCCAACTATTGAAGGTTCGACCACCGATCCTACAGTCAATATTCTCTATCAGGTGGATAAGCGCAATACTCTCCGGGGCTCTTACGGTGAGACATACGGTTTTCCAAGCGCAGAGCAGCTTTACAGTGCTATGGGACCGAATCCTGGCCTGAAACCGGAAAAATCCAAGAATTATGAAATAGGTTTTAAACATCAGTTTGACCAGACTGCCACAGGGGACCTCGCTATTTTTGAGAATGATATTACCGATAAGATTGACAAGAATCCTAATTATCACAGTACGTCAGACCCAGTATATATCAATTTTACTACTGCAAAAATTAAGGGGTTAGAATTGGAACTGAATAAAAAGTTTTCGAGCCGCTGGGATGGTTTTTTCAATTATACTCGTTTAAATACCGCTGCCGTAAATGCAGATGGATCGATAACTGATTTTACTTATACCCCAAGGAATCATATCAATTATGGTGTGAGTTATCAGGCTGATAAAGGGTATAAATTTAGTCTCACCGGACATTGGGTCACCGAACGATATACTATTGATAACGCTGCTTCGGCTGCAAATGACACCCGAACTACGGTCAATGGACAAAAGCCAGTTTATAGCCACCTTGGTGGATACCATACTATAGATTTGGAAATTAAACGCCAGATTAATGACAGGCAGGATTGGTATATCACAGTTAACAATATCTTTGATAAACAATATTATGATGAGCTGTTCATTTTAGCTACGGGTCGAAGTGTACTCGTGGGTACTGACATAAAATTCTAGTATGGACAGGCTTGTTAGTTTTTAATGGCAACCTGACGGGAGGCGGCCCTGGCTGTGAGCCGGGGCCAATTCTATGCAGCCTCAAATATTCAATTAATTCAACATTATGATATTGTTAGACATGACACGGGAGGTTTTAACCGATGCTGGAAAATGCCACTAAGAATTCCCCGTTGAACACAGGGAATTATACGTCATTGCCAGGTGCTTTCTACAAAATTAAATTGTCCAGGAACAACCTTACACTATTAGTACTGACTGGGCTGCTTGTGATTGTTTTTTTGGGTTCTTTTTCAGTTGGCAGGTATCCTGTCAGGCCTGATGTTGTTTTCCTGTCCATTATTGACAGGATGTTTTCCCTTGATTTAGGCATACCTAGTGCAGTGTCAACAATCGTGTTCGAAATCCGCTTTCCCCGGATCATAGCAGCCGTGTTGGTTGGGGCAGCATTAGCCGGGGCGGGGGCTGCCTTTCAGGGCATGTTTAAGAACCCGCTGGTTTCGCCTGATATTCTCGGAGCGTCGGCCGGAGCAGGCTTTGGCGCAGCACTGGCGATTAATTGTTCGGCAGGAATTGCCGGTATCCAAATGGCAGCCTTTTTGTTTGGATTGTCGGCAGTCTTCATAGCTTATAAATTAAGCCGGATTATCAAATGCGACTCAATACTTATCCTGGTGCTGGCGGGAATTATTATCAGCACTTCCTTCACGGCAGGCATTTACCTGATCAAGTATGTGGCTGACCCCTATGATAAGCTCCCGGCAATTACCTTTTGGCTGATGGGAAGTCTGGCATCAGTTACGCCGAAAGAAGTTTTATTGCTGGCGGTACCGGTTCTGGTTGGTTTTTTTCCTTTATGGTTGTTGCGCTGGCGTCTCAATGTTTTATCACTGGACGAAGAAGAGGCCCAGGCTCTGGGGCTTAATACCACCCGCATAAGAGCGGTGGTAATATTTTGCGCTACTCTTATGACAGCCGCCGCCGTCGGTACCTGCGGCATGATCGGCTGGGTAGGGCTGGTTATTCCCCACGCGGCCCGGTTTATTGTGGGACAGGATTACCGGATGCTGCTGCCGGCAAGTTTCTTGCTGGGAAGCACCTACTTGCTGGTTGTTGATAACCTGGCCCGGTTGTCCTTTAGCACCGAAATTCCCTTAGGGGTGATAACAGCCCTGCTGGGGGCGCCCTTTCTGGTATATCTGTTAGTAAGACTGCGGGGAGAGTGGATATAATGCTGGAGGCAAAAGAGGTTGCCTGCGGTTACTACGGAAAGTCTGTCCTGGAAAATGTCTCATTCACCGTAAAAGCTGGCCAGGTGCTTTGCCTGCTGGGTCCCAACGGATCAGGCAAGACTACGTTGTTTAAAACATTATTGGGGCTAAATAAACCAATCACCGGCAGCATATTGTTTGAGAACCAGGACCTGAGCGGCTGGAGCATGCAAAAACGGGCCAAAGTAATTGGCTACATACCACAGAGCAATAATTTGTCCTTTCCGTTTCTTGTACGGGAAGTGGTGTTAATGGGCCGGACAGCCCATATCGGCATTTTTGGGACGCCTTCGCCAAGCGACTGCCTTGTGGCTGAGGAAGCGCTGGATCGGCTAAATATCTCCCACTTGCGGGACAAAGTTTTTACTCAGCTAAGCGGCGGTGAGCGGCAGATGGTGCTGGTAGCCCGGGCTCTGGCCCAGGAACCGCGTGTCCTGATAATGGATGAGCCAACATCCAGTCTTGATTTCAGCAACCAATATGTTGTCCTTGACCGGGTGTGCAAGCTGGCCGGACAGGGAATGACTGTCATTATGTCGTCACATCATCCAGGTCACGCTTTTCTGCATGCCACTCATGTGATGCTGCTGAAAAAAGGCGGGGTAATGCGGTTTGGTTCCCCCGAAGAGGTGCTGACGGAAACCAATTTACGTGAAGTATATGGTATAAACGTGAAAATAGCCTGTACGGGAGACAGCAGCGATTTCCGGTCCCGGGTCTGTATTCCGGTACCGGGCTGATTAGTTGAAAAGGGGGTAGAACAGCGTGATTCCAAGAGATTGTCGCACTTTATCACGGCAGTTATTATATATCGCTGTCGCAGTTTCGCTTTCCTTGCTGGTGGCAGGCTGCGGATTGCGCAGCGCTTTAAATTCAGACGTTGTCCCACAGCAGCAAACGATAACTGACATGGCCGGCAGGACGGTGACTGTACCGTCCAATATAACTAAAATCTATGCAACCAGTCCTGTTGGCACAATATTTGTGTACACCCTTGCACCGGAAAAACTGGGTTCCTGGAATTATTACATGGCAACCCGTGATTCGAAGTACATCCTGCCTGAATGCCGGGATTTGCCGGTAATTGGCGGATGGCTGGGTACTAACAACTTTGGCAACGTGGAAGATATCCTCAAGCTTAAGCCGGATATCATCCTGCTTTCAGTTTTGCCTGGCCGGAACGATACGGAGCTTGCTGAAAAGATTCAGCAGCAGACGGCGATTCCGGTAGTAGTGGTTGACGTAACGACGGATAAGATGGACAAAGCCTATGAATTTACCGGAAAACTATTGAAACAGGAAGAAAGAGCCGCAATTCTTGCCGGCTACTGCCGGGAGACAGTTGCGGATATCGAGCAGAAACGCAGCCGGATAAGTGCCAATAAAAAAGTATATTATGCGGAAGGCATTAAAGGCCTGGAAACCGAGCCCAAAGGTTCATGGCATACCGAAGCCATCGAGATGGTCGGCGGCGAGAACGTAGCCGGTGCGGATATTATGCCCGGCGGACAGATCGGACGGTCTCAGGTCTCCTTCGAGCAGGTCTTGGCCTGGGCACCTGATGTCATTGTTGTGGGCTACTTCCCTGAAGGTGAGAGCAGCAGCTATGAAAATATTCTAAACGAAGACAAATGGCAGAACCTCAAGGCTGTCAGGGAGCATCATGTCTACGAAGTCCCCAATTCTCCTTTTAACTGGATTGACCGCCCGCCGTCGGTCAATAGGCTTATCGGGATTAAGTGGCTGTCAAACCTGTTTTACCCTGAAGTCTATAATTATGATATGCCGGCGGAAATAAAACGGTTTTATGATATTTTCTATCATTATAAACTCAGTGACCAAGAGGTAAATGAATTGTTGGAACGCTCCGGCGGAGCGGGGCATAAATAAGGCAAGCATGTAATGGAAAATTAGACTCTTCAAGGAGCTGATCATATGAGTGATATTTGCATTTCAAATGGTGATGTCATCAATCCGGTAGGTTATGTAATCAGTCCCTACGAGGCGACTGTTGACGAGCCCTTTCGCGGTTACCCGGCAATCATCCGGGTGCAGCCGCAATACGAGCCGGCTTTGCTCAGAATCACCGCACACAGCCATTTTTGGATTTTAAGCTGGTTCCACCTGGCTAACCGGGGGTTAATGCGCATAGTACCGTCAAGAATAAATAAGGATGTACCGGAGTACGGCATTTTTGGATTGCGGACACCTGCGCGGCCTAATCCGATCTGTCTGACTCTGGTCAAACTGGAAAAAATAGAGGGTCTTGACCTTCATGTTACCGGCCTCGATGCTTTTGACGGCACACCGGTGCTGGATATAAAGCCATATTTCGAATCAGATATCGTTTTTTCTCCCAAGACACCCTATATCCGGCCGGAAGACGACCAAATGCGTAATGAAGTGTTCCGCAAAATGGCACTGACACACCATGGCGAAGAATGTCTTGGGCTGGAACTAGGTGTTAAAATGGCATTGCTGATAGACGAATATTTTGGCAAAATAGAATCTCCGGATTTAACCCTGACAGTAAGGGGCGACGCTTGCCTGGCCGATGTCCTGCAAGGCCTGACCCGTGCCCGCCTGGCTAATCCGGCCCGGTTCGCTTACTCTCCGTGTCTCGATAATGCGGAAGTGCTTTGGTCTAAACAGGGAAAATGCCTGCGAATAAAGGTACAGCCGGGCATTGATGCTGAAACCGCCAGACAGAAATCAGCCAATGAG
>JAEYSJ010000263.1 GCA_023434855.1 Bacillota bacterium
TTCAGTTCATAATATCTCCTCCTATTTTTTATCCGTACAGCTTTTCAGATGTTTGTCTGTAAAGAAAATGAAGAATTCCATCTTTTTTAGAGAAAAGAAAAGAGGCCACAGTTTCCTGCGGCCCTTAATTATTTCTACTCTTCAGTTGCTGCTACTTCTTGTACGACATCGACTTTTTCTAGTTCCTGAAGTTGCTGTAGTAATTGCTGCTTATATTGACCTAATTGCTCGAATTGTCTCTGAACCTGCTCCATCGTCAACATAATTTCACAAAGCTGAATTTTAGTTTGATCTGTTGTCATTAAGGAATCCTCCTATATTTGAAATAACATATAGCATTTTGATAGTTGAATTAATACCAAATCCTAAAGACGTATCTCCAATTAGCAGGGGTAACTTGAAAGTATGCTCCAGTAGTTTTATTCATTGCATAAGGTCCTCCCGATCCGGAATTAACTCTAATATTAGTAGAGTCTAGTGCAGGGCTAAGGACAAATTCAGCAGAGCCGCCTACATTTACTATAACTCCCATGGCAAAATCTCCTACTGAATAATTTCCCTGAGCAGCTACGCATTTTAATAACACATCACACCTGCAGCGAACGGGATCAAGGGTTAAGCCATGAGCAACTGAAGTTACTGTGTTTACTACAGGGATAATTTCACTAGAAATCCATAAAGAGGTTCCCGTAATTATTGTAGAGGAGCCTAACGGCAATCCTATTTGTTTTATAGTTCCATCTGAGCGTTTTGCATCAAGCCAAAGTACATTGTCAGATTCCGATAGAGACATTTGCATCTGACTATTGCCGATATTATTGTAATTTAGAGTCGATCTATCAATTCCTACTATTGTACTTCCTGTACTATGGAGGGTAGCTTTAGGATCAGTATTGAATATCCCAATCCCAGTAGATCCATTAATTGTAAGCGGGGAAGTAGTTCCTCCATTAGTAGTTACTAGCTTAAAGTTCCCTGTACTACCATCTAAAAGCATTCTATAGGAATAATCTGGATTCCCATAGGCAGAATCATCGGAACTGCCATTAGTAAAATCAATATAACACGACCCCGTACCAGAAGAACTCCTGAGTTCCATTCCTGGATTATAAGAGGAATTGCCTGTGATTTTAAAAGCTGATGACGCATTGTGAAGATGAAGTAGTGATTTTGGAGTAGTGGTACCTATTCCGACATTGCCAGATGGAGATATCGATAAATGTTGTACAGTAATGGCATCATTTGATAGCCATACATTCCCAGTATTCTTATCTACGCCAAGGATTGCACTATAACTAGTACCAGACGCAATTTGTTGCCTTACTTGAATATAGTTACGATTTCCTGCTGCGTAATCAGTATTATTGAAGTAGCCGGAACGAATATTACCTACAGAAGCATTACTTACAGTTAATGCTCCACTTTCCATATAAGCTAATGTTTTTGTTGTGGGAGCTACTATCTTAGTTAACATTGTTTCATCCGTTATTATAGACATGCTCCATCCTGTTCCATAAGCTGCTACGTTGCTGTTCCCTATAAACGCTTCTTTTACTACTATTTTGATGTTATCCCATGCCGTGGTAGTCGTGCCAAGTAATATGCAACATTTTCCAGCTACTGAGTCGAAGCCAAATCTTACAGAACTAAAAGGGCAGTTGGGGTGTAGTGTGGCAGCGGTTAATATCCAATTGCCTGATCCTTGAGTAAACCCGGATACAGTAACATCCCAATGACTAACATTTGTTCCAGCAGAACTCCATCCTTCAATTGCAAGCACTATCGTTGAAGCTAACCAAGAAACAGGTAACATTATCTTAGCTGTTCCTGTAGCAGTTCCGGAAAGGTGATAAGCCGTTACATCCCGATACTTATACACTGTTCCGTTTGCCAACGAATCAGAGGAATTTAATTTGGTATTTACGGCGGCATCAACACTATCTTTCGTATAAGCATCCAGAACCCCATAATCAGCTAATGTCTTTGGATTCTGATTAGCAGTTGCTCCCATAAGACTTACAGGATTCACCTTAAAATAAGCTATCTTTTGCTCTGTAGAGTCTAAAGCAAAATTTCTCTGGCGAGTAGGAACAGGATTATCAATAGCAAAAGTATCTACAGTATAAAGATATTTGTCGAGTTGTTCATAGGTGATAGTATAATTAACAGTTGAATCATAATTTGACGGAATAATTCTATAGTATTCTAGCCCTCCAGCAGTAACAGCTAACATTGTATCCCATTTTAGATCAACTACACCATTCCGATAAATGGAAACTTTAGATTTGACACGATTTTTTAATAAGTATGAAGGAGCCATATTAATGAGGTAGTAACTACCTGAAAGGGGAGATACGGTTGCTGGCTCTCTCCATACTACCCCGCTTTTCTGCTCTACCTGTGTTACTCCCTGCGGAATATTTACTACGCTTCCTGCGCTCAGGATAGGCTTATTTGGATCATTAGTATAGTAATTTATGTGATACACAGGAGTCGCAAGTTTATAGTGCAGAACGTAAGGAGTATACCCAGGATAACTTGCTGTAGGTAGAGTAGATGTTATCCCGGTTCCGTCCGTAATCTTCTTCCAGTACTTAGTGCCTGATACATAGGTAGAGCCATTCGAAGCACACATTTTCCAGCCATAGAAATAGGATTGAATCTCAGGGTTAGTTGGGGTCATAGCATCAGGCCAACCGGAATCAGCGTTAGAAATACTGAATCTAATGCCTGTATCTAAAGAGTATTGAAAAGCTTGGTCACTAGCAGTAATTCCCGAAGAAGAGTCAGTATTTATGTTTTGGAGGACTCCGCCATTCGGTTTTACCATATAGAAATTAAAGTCTCCAGAGTTAAGCATTCCGTTTAAAGCAGGTAATCTAACTGCCTTAAATCCAGTAAAGTTTAAACTAAATCCATAGACCAAACTTCCATCCAAAGCAAAATTCTTTTTCCATACTTCTTTATACACAGAAGTATTAGGGGTTAGCCATACACTTTCATCTTGAGCAATTTGTATAGGTGTATGAGCATATGATTTTACTTGTGGTTCAAAAGCTGTAGCAGTGGATGCTAGTTCGAGTTGAGGATTTATGCAGGTAACATTTCCAGTAAACCCATAAGTATTGATAATGAACTCGATGTAATATGCATTAGCCGGGGCTGTACCAGACGGTGCAATTTGTGGCCCTATTCTCGTTTTGTTAATGTCGGTAAAGTAAAGGTAGACCCCTGCTGCTGCGCCAGGTCGCAAATTACTTGTTACGTCACTGCTAATAACATAACTTTTCCCAGGAGAGCAAGGGACATATGTTCTGTAAATGCGCGAAGAAGTTGTGCCTACCCCGACTATTTGGAGGGAATAATTATTTAAAATAGTTGCATAACCCCCGGTATTATCAACCCAGTCCCCGCTGTCAAAAGGGGAGAGAAGTTGTTTACCGCTCTGCGTTACAAGAACATCCTTCTTAAACTGTACTGAATCTACATAAGGATACTTAGCTGCTACTTGATCTGCAGTCATAGAATCAATAGCATTGAACTCTGCTTGAGATATTTCGTATAGCCTTGCTCCGTCGAAGTAAAAAGTATTGGTGTTTGGTGTAGCTTGTGCAGTATAAAACTGGACCATAGTAGCATCAATAGTCGGATTCAATTTGCGACATATTGTAGACCAGGAGGAGGATATTTGATGAGCAGCAAATGTAAGTCCCCCGGAATCTGATCCAAATCTTGTGTAGCATACAGTCGCATTAGGGCTTTTCACATTAGCCAGTAAGACATAATATTTACTAGCTGATATAGCGTAGTTTTTGGCAATCGAAGTATAAGACCCATTTCCAGAGCCAACTAGTTTTTGACTTTTTGTACCTATGTATGCGTCAGTATCTAATGCTGTAGTAGACCAATGCGCTGTAGAACCCAAGCCCCACCCATCTGCCATCCCGTTTCCGTCAGTGTCTACTTCAAAATTCCCATCCTTACCAAGCAAATTTACCAAAGTACGGCCTTTAATTTCTACGCCTAGCTCGCCTTGCTCTGCTCCGATTTGTGTTTTCGCTTCTTCCCGATAGGAATCTGCTTCTGTTTTCGTATAAGTATCTCCTATTCCATAATCCTTTAGCGTACCAGGCTTGTCCGTTATCGAAGACCACTTATGCGTCCCACTATTGATGTGAGCCGTCAAATTAGTCTGAACTGCGTTAGCCTTTGTCTGTGCGCCGGATGGTGTTTCAGCGCCAACTTGCTCTGCTGTTACTTTATGCGGATTATCGGTTCGCTTGCCATGCTGATCGTCGCTTAGTTCACTCCACTCAGTGCCACTGTAATACCAGCGTGACTTGCTGGCTTTATTCCAGGCTGTTAATCCTTCAAATGGTACATAGAACGTCCAGACATCATTAACGTATTGTGCCAGGCATTCCGCCTTTCCTGTCCAGGAGCCGTTAGGAGAGCGGCCAACCACGTACAGTACTCCTGCTGCAGGACTAGTCGGCGGAGTATTCACCAGTGCCCCTTCAATTACCGGCTGAACCAACGCATCCAGAATATGGCTGCTTACTATGTAAGGAAAATTGAGTCTCGGTGTATCACCCATTTTATTTCCTCCTATTTTTTAATTAGTTTTGTCCTACAAATATAAAAAGAAAAAACCACAGTTACCTGCGGCCCAAAATCATTTTACTCTTCATTAACTGTTACTTACTGTACGAACGTCGACTTTTTCCATTTACTGATGATCTATAGAATTGCTGCTTATATTAATTTATTTGCTCGAATTATTATAATTTAACTAAATATTATGTTTCCATAATATGAGGTGATGTATGTGATTAAAGGCACTGCCCATGCCCGATTGCATTTTCAGTGTTCTGCCAAAGACTCACATACTTTATTTATCCAGCAGTGATACGAAACACTAGCACTGTGCGATCAGTTATATCTTAAACGATTATCTGAAAGTACGGTAGCAAACCTTCTATATTCTATAACGTCACATTAAAAAAATCTACAACCTCTTTAGCTGCTTTGAATACACTTTCTGTCACTTTTTCCCATTAACCCCACCTAACCAGCCTCATGATCCCAATTAATACCAAATTCTAAAAACATACACCCAATTAGCATAATTTGCTGTAGTAAAACCACCTGAAGCCTTATTCATGTAATGGAGATTGTTCGCCCCAGTTATGGTGCATATGGTCGAAGCACTTAAGGAAGCAGTCAATGGAAATACATAGGACGTTGATGGAGAAGTTGTCGGCCCTATAGCATAATCGCCTTCAATATAATCTCCTTGAGCTTTAATACATTTTAATAAAACTTCACATTTACATTTTAAAGGATCAATGTTCAGTCCATGTGTTACAATCGTAGGTGTATTTCTTATAGGGGTGTATTCTTCGGATACCCATACTTTTATGCCATATCCTATATCCAATTTCCCTAATTTGTCGTTTAGGGAAGCGGCTAGAGCTGTAATATCCACCACCCCCTGATTAGTTGTTGCGCCAAAAGCTTTTACGCACCACAACATACTGATGGATTTAGGGCGGGTTTCTTCTTCACCCGTTAGTCCTGTATTTATTAATTGTTCAATGCTATTTTGTAATCCGGCTACCCAGTTGCCTCCTCTACTATCAATACTGCCAATTATTTTACTACCAATATGGGCATGGGAATGGCTTTTATTGGCATCTGCTTGCCACGTCCCTGGCCCTCTTCCCATATCACTACCGCGAACAAAGTCCACAATCTTAGGTAATCTGAAACTTGTACTACCGTCACCGCTGGAATATGCACCTACGCTGCTTTGCACTGCAGCTTGCGTTTGCCAGGCGGTTTCGGTGATCAACGGCGCGTTTGCCTGTACCCAGGTCCATAAGTCCGGGTAAGCAGTACGACTCACAAGGGCCCCTTGGAGCGCAAGACATCCAGCAGGAGGATTGTTTGCCAGCATTGCAAATGTAAATCCTAACGGCATCCCCGCTGTAACAGTAGTCGCTATAGCGACATTTCCAGTACCGTCAAAGCTTGTTGCCCCTGTTACATCACCCGTTAAACTTATCGTTCTAGCCGTTGCCAGCTTAGCAGCCGCTGTAGCTGTTGCCGCATTACCTGTGCAACTATCAGCAGTAACTGTGGTTACAGGTATCACTACATTCCCACTGCCATCAAAGCTTGTTGCTGTTCCCGTAACCTTGCCGCTTAAGGCGATTGTCCTAGCTGTAGCCAGTTTTGCAGCCGTTGTTGCGGTAGCAGCATTCCCGGTACAAGTACCTGCTGTGGCAGCTGCTGCCACCGTTCCGGTAACGCCGATTGTTACCCTATCATTAGTCGCATCCGGCGTAAGAGCTATGTTGTTGCCTGCCACCAGTTCCAACGTGTCTGCGGCGGCATCGGCCTGTATTGTTGTACCGCCTACCAAAACATTACTAAAAGCCATCTGATTAACCTGGGCACCGGTTGCAATGCCATCAAGCTTGCTTTTATCCGTATTAGACATAAATCCACTGGTGGAGGTAGTAGCGGTAGTGTGGGAATGATTTGCTGCAGCAAAGGCACTGGCATCTAATCCATCTACCTTATCGGCGTTTAAATTTATATTTACCGTGCCGTTAGATACAGGGATATTCCCGCTTGCATTGCCTGGGGACAACCCTTTTAGTGTCCCGGCATCAACTACCTGCCCTGTGCGCAGCCCCTCTGTATTCGCCCTTATCTCAGCCGGGGCATCCGCTATAAATCCGTCATTTGCGGGTTTGCTTGCATCATAAGTCATTTTTTATCACCTCTTAAAAAATAAAAGGACTACTGATTAGTAGCCCTTTGCACGCCAATCCAATGTCCCGCCCGTATCTGTGCCGGTCCGGTCTGTTATCCTGGCTGTAAATCCTGTATTTGTTTTGCTTATAATTACCGGGAATCGGTTGTCACCGATTGCCATAGGCGTGAGTACAGGCACCGAGTAATACGTATGCCCGTAGGTTACAACTGCGCCGCCGACGGGAATTACTGTTGTTCCCGTTTTATCGGTATCCGGTACATCAATCCTAAGCGTCAGATGGTTAACCTCCGGCGTATTGGCGGGATCTTCTGTTGCCAGCAATACCTGCGCATCCAAATACCGGAATGTATACTGCGCCGGTTTAAAATCCTGCCAGACAGACCAGTTCGTTCCATCCTGACTAGTCCTGATTTGTAACACGGCAGAACCAAGGCCGCGTAATACAACCGTACTGCGGAAGTCTGCCGCTATATTAGCCGTGATCACTTTTCCCATATCTTTTGTTACGACCCGGTAAGTACCGGCTGTAGGATAGCTTGTTCCGTTTTTTACAAGCTTTAATACCGTTTTTCCACCGACGTCGGAGAACTTAGTTGTCGGGTAATCTGAAGATTGTCCTCCCATATTAGACCAGTTAATTAAGCTGGGGCCAAACACCACGTTTGTCTTGGCACCAGTCTGCAGGGCTATTTCATCATACTCCTGTATCACATTTTTAGGCGGTAAATTACTTACGTATAACCCTTTTGAGGCCGAAAATGTGGAATACTTTAACGCGCGGTTTATCGCCTTAATATGATAGTAATAGTTGCGCTCCGTATCTACTTTTATCCTATATTCCGTAGTGGTAACACCGGACACCACTAGCTGGCCCATAACAAAGCTGGCACCTTCCGATATTTCATAACTGACTACGTCAGACTCATTATGCTTATCCCAAAACAGTTCAACGTATTCGCCGTTTTGGATGGCTGTAAACCCCGTTACCGGCCCTGGTTCCACGGTGGCGTAATAGTGCCCGTAGACTTCATCGGAATAAAAGCCTGCAGCATTTTTGGCTTTTATGATCACCTTTATATCACCGGTGTCCCCAACGAGATGTACCCAGCGGGTTTCCTTGGTTTCAGCAATCTTTGCAGCAGTATCCCATTCATAGCCGATCCGTAATTCGTAGAAGGATAAATCGGATTCAGAAGTGCCGGTCCAGGAAATAAGCAGTTGGCTTCTGTCATTGTCGTCCTGCGCAATTCGAATATTGCTGACTGCCGTAGGCCGCAGGCTAAACGTGCCACTGTGTTTAGCAGGATTCTGGCTATGATTGCCTGCTGTCGTAATGGCTTTTATCCAATAAATATGTTCGCCTTCCGTAGTAATGATAGTTTCGTAAAAAGTTCCCGTTACATGACTGTCCACCACCGTGCCGGTATCCCAGCCGGCGCCCTTTCTAATCTCATAAAAGGGTGCATCCAACGAGTTTGGTTTATCCCAAATCAGGCGGACTTTCGTTCTGTCGGAAATACTTTGAACAGCCGTAAAGCCCGTCACATCGCCAGCCTCAATCATAGGAGACGTGGTGATGTTTGCCACATTTGACAAATAACCGGCTGCTGTTTTCGCCCGCACCATAATGGTAAAGCTTGCGCTTGCCGGAATGGTGTAGCGGTAGAAACTTTCCCGGGTGGAACCAAGCTGCTCTGCCGTATCCCAGGCTGTGCCGCGCCTTAGCTCATAACCGGCTATATCCTTGCCGGGGCTGACTGTCCAGTTTAGTAATAATACCGACCGATCCTTTGTATCCTGAACAGCTGTCAGGTTAGTCGGTGCATCAGGGCGCAGGATTACTTGTAAATCTTGCTCTGCAGCGTTTATACTGACTTTCCCGGCCGCATTTACAGCTTTAATAAGGAATCTTTGACTTCCTTCTGTTGTTAAATCGTGCGTGTAAGATGTCGCTTTTAACTGTGTAGCAATGATTTGGGCTGTATTCCAGCTATCGCCTTGGCGAATCTCATAAAAGGAAATATCGCTCTCGGTGTTTGCCTCCCAGGTTAGCTGCAATTTACTTCGGTCTGTTTCCTGCGTGGCAATAGAAAAACCGGCTACTTGTGCCGGCTCCACGGTAATATTTAAGCTAATTGATGCCGGGATCTCCGATAAATTGCCGCTATTATCCACGGCTCTGACATAAAAAGTATGCTGCCTGCTGGACGCAGCCGTATAGGTATAGCGGGTATCCGATATAGGACTGGGAGTAAGTACGGTGCTTCCTTCCATAACTTGATACCCTTTCAGGTCTATATCTGTTACCGCCGCCCAGGAAAGCATTATTTTTGTACGATCTGCAGCGTCAACATTTGCCTCAGCACTGGGTACATTGGAAGGAGGAGTATCCTTGCCGGTAATATAAATAGGCTCCGACAGAGCTCCCTTGGAAATGACAAAAATCCTTGCCGTACATATCTTCACCATATACGTCTGTTTTTGCTGCACTGTCAATACAGCCTCTGTTGTATATGCCCGTTCTGCCAGCTGCCAGTTACTGCCTCCATTTGTACTGTAATATACCATAAAGGCATCGGCGCTACTCCCCCGGGGCAGTGACCAGCCGCAATGCAGCAGGGAAACGATCGTCCCATCAGACTGACGGTACGTTTGTTCCTGTAGCGTTATCCCTACGACCTCTACAGGATCAGACGAAGAAATGGAGCTATTACGAGGCGGAGCATCACTATTTGTATAGATTTCCTCTACATATTCCACCGCACTGATTTTACACATCAAATCGTCTGTGCGTGTAATGGCGACTACCTTAAACGGTTTTACGGTTTTATCGGCTTCGCCAAAAGCATAAATATCATACCTTGCCGGTATAATTGCGAAATCCTGAGAAACCATGACCGTATCTGTTAACGTATCACTGGCGGGAGCTGGAACACTAGCGGTAAGAACCTCTTCTGTTTCCGTGTCCTCATTAATCGTTCTAATTTTAATGACATACCCAATACCGGCTTTGAGTTCCACCGTCTTGTCTAAGGTTACGGTATTGCCGGTAGCCTTTACAATCCTTCCCCCCTGGCCGGTTAGCTCTTTAATAATATCGTGCTGCAACGATACTACATCACCGATCTGACATGCTATCGCATCCACATCAGCTTCCCAGGTATTCGACCGGAGCAAATATTGATTGCACTTATATAAATATTCCCCTTCGCGCCAGGCTTGTTCATAGCTGGTAATACCCCGCCGCTCTACCTGCGTGGGGTTTAAGACTTCCGGTGTCGTATCCCAATCTGAGCCATAATAAGGAGCGACATCCTTCGAGTAGTTTTTTTCACTATTAAAGAAAGATACCTCGACAGCCTTTGCTCTGTCTTTTTTCGAAGAAAAGGACCCTTTAAAGCTGCCGCGCACAATATTCCCCATTGTGAACAATTGGACCGGAGTTCCCGGCTTATCACAAATACAGCCATATTTCGTTCCCCGCGTCAGGATACGGCCCCGGCCAATCACTGTCGCTTGATCAAGTGCATCCCACATTGTTATTGCACTGTCATAGAACAGATTTAACTTCAAATCCTTTATGTCTGCATAAGCAGCCGCCTGAGAAAAGTCTTCATAGATGATGCGCGATGCAGGGTTTCCTTCTACTACATACTCATATTGGCCTGTAGTAACATTCATTAGTTTTTTGCAGCCATGGACCATATCGTAAGCAGCCCAGTAAGGGTTCGTAGCATCTTTCTCTACATAAGCAGCAAGTGCCGGATCCCACACCTGTACTTTACTAACAGTTTGCTCCCAGGTAATATTGGGAGCCGATCCGGATAATTGGTCAGTAGCAAGTGCTTTTATTCCGACAAGGACTTTGTTAGGCCGGGAGAGGTCCTCATACCCGATATGCGTTAATTGTGACCAGTATATCCTCGTAGAGTGCCGGTTTGATACACCGGATTTTTTTATGCAGGTGCATTTGACATCATAACGCCCGGCAGGAAGGTTATCAACGCGGAATACTTTTCTTACAGCTGTATTTTTTTTGGCGGTTATAATATACCGTGAGTCTGGAATCATCGATATCCTATAACTATCGCCAACCCGGCCTGTAGCACCTGCATTGATGGTGAACTTAACATAGCCGTTATCATACGAGTTTCCGACTATTGCATCTGCTTGCGGACCGGAAATAGACCCCACAACGGAAAAAATTGAAGCGTGATATCGACTATTAAAATTCCTTGTCGCCTTACTGCAGGTTATCGTCCAGGTTTCCGCGACTACTTTTGCTCCTGCGCCGATATTAGAAAAAACCGCTTTCCCATTATTGCTTCCAGCCACTACACCGCCGCTGGCTATCCCATATGTAAAGCTCTGCCACTCAGATGTATGATCACCATGCTCCTTATACTGAACTTCGACTTCGACAGTTGCTTCTGACAAGCCTCCATCATCAGCAGCATAATAGAGACCGTTGGGGCATTCCAGTGTAACCTCGATCCCCTGACCACTATTGCCGTCGGTGGTACGAATTACCGGTTTATCCAGTGTTAATTCAGACCCGATAATCTGCTCGGCATAAGTATCACTAAAATTGCCGATAGCGGTTTGATCGTTTGTTCCGTAACGAGTTTCTACGATCACATCTTCAAAGTTTTCAATCGGCGTATTATCTATGCTGATGTTAGTAATCGAATCAACTGGCCCCTCTCCCCCGCACAGTAAGAGATTCAAATACTGCTTATCCCCATCCGAGGTAATATGGCGGGATAATATTTGCGGAGCAGGCATGACTGTTCCATAGGTTCGCCCCCAAACTCCGCCCTGACCGAGTTGACTTTGCGGAATAGTCCAACCATAGGTTGCGGACTCTGATCCACTGTCATAGGTCGGCAATTGCTGCTTTGGCGGAGGCAGAATTGCATTTACTATGGCTCCTCCCACTATTTGAACAGCAGTAGCAGCCAAATAAGAGGAAAAACCCCAGACACTTTGACCGGTTGCTGCACCTACGCCAGCCTTAGCAAATGCTTTACCGGCAGCGCCTGCATAATACATGACTGCGACCATGGCAACAACCCTTAAAATGCTTTTAAAGCTACTTCCCTGCACAATCGGACAGATTGCTATGCAATCACCATCGACAGGATAAATGGAGGACCATTCTGCTTGATCGAGTATCCGGCCATTTATACTGACTGCCAGCTGCATTTCCGGCAAAGCCTTCGCAGCTTGCCGAATGTACCATTCAATTGATTGACCACATTCATACTCGTGAATTCGACGGTCGCTGACATTAAAGGGGTTTTTAACAACTACTATCTGAATCATTTAACCACCCCGGTACATAAAATCCCTCTATCGCCCGCCGCCAAAAAACATCCTGAATACGATTTATCACCACATTACCTGTCTTCTCGTAAGCATGAATAAACTGACCATTTCCAATGTAGACACCGCTATGCTGGATAATTCCCGGCTCAAATGCGATTGCAACCAATGCCGGTACCGGAATTTCACCCGTACAACGCTGCCACTGTGAGCGTTGTCTCTCCATCTCGCCATTAACGGCTGCTGCATTGTGGCAGCTTATTTGGTAATCCGGCAGCCGAATGTGATAACGTTTAAATACTTCAAGAGTAAGACCCCAACAATCAAAATTGTCGGGGCCTCTTCCTCCGTCTTTGAATTGTTTTCCAACCAGATCAGCTATTGGATTGATATAAACCACCTCCTAACCCAGGCTCACCACTAAACCGCAGTGGTGTTCCCTCCGGGAATCGTTCTTTACACCCCAGGATTGTGCGGGGACAGGTTGCTAAACTACTCACCGATCCGCACCGGACGCCTTTGTATTTGTACTGGCAAGAGTCTTTTAAATAGCGAAACACTTGAAACCGGTTATAAAACCAGAAATCCGCGCCAATCGTAAATACGGCCCACGATTCATCATAGTTTACATCATTAACATTGAAGGTTTCTTCAAGATGCGGAATTGGATTGTGCAGCATTGACTGGTGAACAACCCGCAAAGTCACCGTAGCATCCACAAGGCCGTCATACCGCTCCAAAGAAGACTGAACGATGCCGTCAACATTAGATATTTTAATACTAAGTGATGGTAACGCTTTCATGTCCTGCTCTACATCGTCTATTTCAACGGGAAATGCAATCCATGTTTTTTCATTCCAGGTTACGTCCTCGTTATTTCTGGCCAAATACCAAGGCTCGGCAAAATCCTTATGCCCAATTTCAAGGAGAATAAACCAGGGCTTATCACTAGCTAACTTATTTTTCTCGATTATTGCGCCAATAGGCAGCTGCAGCATATTTTACACTTCCTCAATCGTCATCGTGCCAGACCAGCCATACTGATTCAAATTGAATTTTCCTTTTTCGGCAATACGGACAGTGTGAACGGTATTGCGTTTCGGATGCGTCCAAGTAAACATTTCCGCCCCTCCGGCTATGGTGTTTTTATAGAATTCCATCAGCTTATCATAGTCTGTATCACTCAGAGCTTCCCACTTGGCTACCCAAAGGCCAGGCCGCCGGCTAAAGCGTGGCCGTGTTACTTTATAGCCGCCATCAATTTCTGAGCTAATAACGGAAGAAATATAATCTTCCTCAAAGTCACATACAGGCTGCTTAATGGTTGGAAAAACAGGTAATGCCATCGCCTTTCCTCCTTAGCTAAAATGCAAGCGCATCGCGCAAACCACCAACATTCCGGCGTTTCGCGTCAATAAACATTTCCACCATCATACGCTGCGTTTGTTTGTCATAATTTACTTTTTTCGACACCTGGACATCTTGCCCTGACTGATTATTAATGTTGATTTCCACATTTGGCAATGTTTGTATCGAATTATTTGATGAAACGTTTAAGGCTTGTCTAGTCTGGCTGGCGTTCATAATATAACCATTTACAGAAGGGACGAAAGTTTCTATCCCGAGTTCATTCACTTTGTACATATTACCTGCCGCAACAGGCCCGCCCGCTGCCTTTTCTTTGAAGAAATTTACTTTAGAGCTGTAACTAGTCATCCAGGATGACAATGATGATAGGCCATCTGAAGATCCCGTAGCGCTTGTTATATTGCTTGGCTTACCACTGTCTATTACAGTGCCCAGTACCTTCCCCCACCAATTTTGAACAGGCTTCATCAACACCTGCTCATACCACATTTTAGCCATCATACGGCTTATTTCATTTACCATATCCTGAAAAATCCCGACCATTCCCTTACTAAACGTCTCCTGGCCGGAAAGCATTTTAGCTAAATGATTTTCAAAACTGGCATCTACCGCATGAAAGGAGTTTTTCGCTTCTACTGCCCAATTGGTGTACTCCCGGCCTAACTGCTTCAATGCTACAGGCACCGCTTTACCAATATCCCTGCCGTCAAGCTCTTCCTGCTGGAGCATTACAGTAGATTTACTGCTTTCTAATTTTATACGTTCTTCCGGCAGCAGCTTAGGATTACGTAGCTTATTATTAATATCTGCCAATTGGTCTTTTAAGATTTGGGAATTAAGCTTATCGACCTCGGCCTGAGTTCTGCCTTCCAGGACAACAAGCAGATTATTATGTTCTTTCGCAAGCTCATATTGGCGTTGCAAGGCTTCCCGTACAGTATCCGTCTTTTCCTTTTCGGCCGCCTTTTTCTTAGCTACGGCCCAATCGTTAGCGACAGCCTCATCGCCGGAGGCCTTAAGTTTTGCCTCCCGTTCCTTTTCAATGGCGACCAAAGCAGCCTGGTATTTGGCTTCAGCAGCCGCTTGCTTATCGCCTACTAACTCAGCCTCGATCATGGAGGTGTCCGCTTGAAGGGTTTTCAGCGCCCGGCTTTGCTCCTCAGTATATTTCTTGGTCATTACATCGCCATACTGCTTCATCATTTCTTCGACTGCAGTCGTATCCAGACCATAATTCGCAAATTTACCTGCGTTCGTCTCAAGTTCACGCTGCATTTTTTCAGCTTCATTAGAAAGCTGTGAAAGCTGATAACTGAGTGTAGTGCCAGTTTCCTGGGCAACTTTCTCTCTCAGCCCCTGCAACATAGTATCCAGCTTGGTTTGCAGTTCCTGGCGCTCCTGTTCCGGATCCTTGCCAGCGGTCATGAAGACAGCCTGGTGACCAGGCGAAACAGTCTCTTTCATTAAGCGTTCAGCTTCAAGCTGGGTTTGTAATTCATAACGCTTCCCCGGAGAATTCATCGTTTCCAAATAAGTACGATCATCTTTAAGACTCCAGGGCTGCCGCTGGTTTTCCTGATATGGCGGAATTTCCTCGGGTGTTGCCTTTCTCCAACCGCTTAAGACTTCGGAAGATTTTACGCTGTATTCGAGATACCATCCACCTTTGCCATCACGGTACCGATCGACCCGCATCTCGCCGCCGCCACCATAACCCGGCACCCGATTGCTTGCATCTATATAATCAAGAACCTTCTTCGTAGCAAAGGCAGTCGACACTGCCAGTACTCCCCAGGGACCGGCCAGCGCTCCCACTCTTACCCCCACTAACTCCAGCATTGCTACAGCATCTTTTGCTGTAGTAATCCACTCAACAAGCTCAACAGCATTCGTAGCAATAGAGGACGCAGCTTGCCGTGCACTTTGGTCCAGCACCAGGTACTTATCAATCATGGCCTCAACCGTTGTTATATCTGTCATTTTTTCACCTCACTATCACCACAATAAATTCAGCATCCCGCACAAAAGCGGCTTACGAAGCATTCGAAGCCGCCTTTTGTGCTTTTTCCAGGACGTAATATTCTATTGCCCGGATTTTTTCAAAGATAACTGGCGTAATTTCCAAACCATATATTTCCGCTACAGTATTCATTGCATTGTAGTCTAAACCGACTGCCCCATTCATACCCGTTCGCCATTGTGTGCTAATCCGGCACCACAATTTCCAGGCCTGCTGGTTTTCCTTTAGCAGTTTAGGGCAACGGTCCGCACAATTCTCACAATCGGCCTGAGGATCTATCTGACGATGAGCCGCGCAATACTCAGCCCCGCCGCCAGCATACCATTCCCAGACCGCTAAGAGTTTTTTGTTTCATCGTTTTCCGTTATTTGAAGACCATAAGTCTTACGAAATGTTGAATGACAAAGCTCATTCAGCTTATCGCATGGAATTGTATCGAGTGCATAGTCTTGATAAACATTATCCAGAATCCAGTCATTCATTTCTGCAGTTAACCGGATAGGAGATACTTTCTTTTCAAGATCCATAAACACCGGATCAAAGCCTGATGCCCTAAATTTTTTCACCTCTTGCCGAGTCATAGCCCGTGATTCAGGCATTTGCAAATTCTTGTTGTCCATGTAGCTCCTCCTTAGACGTAAGCGGCCTGCGAATTAGTCAGTGTGGCCACAATTACCGAATTACCTGTGCCGTTTTGATAATAAGCCCGATAGGGCAATTCAATAAAAATTCCTTTACTTCCCTCGATTCCCGGGGAAGTTTGCTCATACATTACTTCTTCCATAAAAAACTCTAAACTGGATGTTCCGGAATTCAACTTCAGCTTTAATGAACTTTCCGTATTATTAATGGCTTTATTCAGTAACGTAGTATTTTGGAACAGCGCCTTAATTGTTCCTGTCACTTTTACAATTCCTTCAACCAAGTCCGCACGAACCCCATTACTCCCCAGTGCAAAAGTATCTCCATCCAGACCAAATTCAATATTCATGTCCGCACTTACCACCGTTGCAATAGCAGCGCCCCCTTCTTCCACGCTGCCTTGGAAAGCAGAAAAGCGATTTAGTACACTATCCGTCAGTGTTGAACTAAAGGGTGAATTTCCTAATGTGCGCTTTGCTCCCATAATGTCGATACTGCCTGTAAGCTCACTGTTATTAAGAGCTAATGCCAGTGAAAATTTTGAGATTTTACAACCGTTAAATAACTCATACGTGTTAATATCAGGAAACTGTTGCTCAAAAGCCAATGATTTCTGCGTATTTCCTAATGTAAATTTATGTGTATACGGACCTGCTCCCATTGTTGCCGGATCACCAAACATCCCACGCAGCCAATGACCAATTGCAATCTGATCAATCGGAATAACCACATTGCCTGAAACATCAATATTGCCGCGACCTGCTTGAACAGGATCCCGCCTGCCAGTAATAGTAACAGATTCAATTAAATTTTGCTTGACTGCTATTTTTGAACTATTGATTGGCAGTAGAATACCTGCCGGAGAGGATGGTAGTGTTCCATATGTAGTTTCAAAACATGCTGCTAGGCGCGCATTGCCGCCTCTTGCTGTAATTGACATTAATTTCACTCCTTAGAAAAATTTATTTCTTATCTCCCTTAATGATTGAAATATCCCAGGATAGGTTACATGAAATCACCCCCTCTAAAGAAACAGCCACAGTTACCTGTGACTTGAGGAAAGTCCGTTTGCTTTTCAATTTACAGAGTTCTTCTCCTATTTTTAATCCGTACATTTTCTGCACACTTTGGCTGCAGTCAATTAAAAAATTTATAAAATAATACTTTGTGAATCCTTCATCTTGTAAAAGCGCTTATTGCTTCGTCGCCAGCTGACATCCAGCGTATTCAGCTGAGAATGGACTTTTTTGGCCTTTTCTTTAATTTCTTCTTCCGTTAAATCCAGGCATTGGTTACGATATGCCTCTTCTATTTCCATTAATGTATAATATTTCACTCCACTACCTCCTTCTTTTGACTGAACGCGGTACTTGTTTGGCATTTAGATAATCCGTTATATAGATAAACGCGCGGTGGATATTGTA
>JAEYSJ010000297.1 GCA_023434855.1 Bacillota bacterium
TTCAATCATTATGAAACGGCTTTTAACAAAATATGTGATGTTTTTTAATTCTAAGTATGAAAGAAGCGGGGCTTTAATTGCCAGCCGATATAAAAGTATACCGGTAGAAGTGGATGAATATTTCATAACGCTAATTTGTTATATACACCAGAATCCGGTTCGAGCTGGATTGGTTAAGGAAATAGAAGCGTATCGGTATAGCAGTTATAGAGAGTATGTCCACAGTGGCAGTTTAGTGGAAAGCAGTTTTTCGTTGAATTTGCTAGGGAAAGACGAATGGCTAAGATTGCACGCTCATATGGTAAAAAATAATTTTGATGTATCTGGTAGAATAAGTTTATCAGAAGAAGAAATTCGCCGAAAAATTTTACTATATACGAAAGGGCGAGAACCACATGAAATTGCAGGTTGGCCTAGAGCAGAGAGGGACGTCTTGCTAAAATCTCTGAAAGAAAAAGAAGGACTATCAATTCGGCAAATCGAACGGGTGACAGGAGTATCACGAGGAATTATTGCAAAGTGCTGACAAAAAAGGAACGTCCCCAAGTGTCTTTGAAAAAGGAACGTCCCCAAGTGTCTTTGGTAACTGCGAAAAAAGTAGAGCTCCTGTAAAATTTATGTAATTTGGCATGAGTTTTTTATGCATTTAGGGAATAGAAATAGTGATAATATGTTTGAAGCGAGAACGGTGAGTCGAAGAACCGTCAACTGACTCGCATAGGAGGAGCAACTAAATGTCCAAAATGAGTTTTTGGAATCAATTTATCGGGAGTGTACTAAGAATTGATTATTATTTAATTTTAGTTAAATGTTCAGTAAGTAAAGCTATAACATATTTAATAATATTGACTTTTATTATAGGTCTTTTGCCTGGAATACAAATGCTGTTGAGCTTCAATAGTGCAGTTGATTTCTTGGCAAAGGAGATGGAGGGTGATTCGCCTGATTTTATATTTGCTAATGGCGCTTTAACGGTAAATGCGCCTATGCCTTACATAATAAATAAAGAGGAAGATGCTCTTTTTATTGTTGATACTAGTGGAAAAAGTGATGAAAGCATTCTAAAAGACTATAAAAAGGGTATTTTTATTGGAAAAGACAAAATTGTTACTAAGAAAAATGTCTTTGAAACTAAAAATTATGACTTGGAAAAATTTAGAAAATTTGCATTAACAAAAGCAGATGTCGTAAAGTATCTTCCGTGGTCAAAATGGATAAACCTTTTTGTTGAACTTGTTGGGTATATTTCTGGCGTTATAATTAATTTAGTTGCTGCTTTAATCGTAGGTATTTGTGGATGGATTGTTAGTAAAATTATGAGTGCTCCGATTAAATGTAAAGATCTTTACAAAATTAGTATCTATACTTTAACTCTGCCGTTATTATTGGAATGGGCGAAAGATTTATACACCATAGATATACCATTGTTTGGAATTTGTTTTTATATAATTTCTATTGTCTATATTATTGCAGTATTAAAAAAACTAAAATTTAAACATACAGAGGAAACAATGGAAATATGAAACTTTAGAGTGTTCTAGTTAAGTCTAGATAAAATGCATATTTAAATAAGACAGTTGGGGACGTTCCTTTTTTGTCACAAACCTGATAAGATAAAGTAAAGGTGATAAAATGGGAAGACAGGCAAGAAAGCTGAGTGCCACAGGATTTTATCATATTGTGTTTCGGGGAATAAATCGGCAGCATTTTATTTGAGGATGAAAGTGATTATAGGTATTTCCTTGAAAGGTCAACTTAAGGGACAGGGTTATTGACACCTTCATTGCTATTGTGTCGACAACCCCGTCCCCTCGACACGCAAAGAATGCTGCCGGAAAAAGGCGATATTTCCGCCGGGCAAGGTGGTTTCCAGTATGTACAAAGGCCTTTATAGCGGTATGGAGCAGCCGTATAACGAAATGGCCAAATGGATTAAAGATAACGGATATATCGCTACCGGTATATCCTATGAATACTATTTTAATTCTCCGCATGAGGTACCTGAGAGTGAATTGTTAACAAAGATTGTTATGCCGGTGCTTTGAAGAGTGTCAAAGGGGCGTTTCTTTTCATTGTTTTACGCAAACCCCAGTCCCGGAAAAATTGTCCGGGCTGGGTTTGTAGTATATTAGTCCTTGCTCATGGTTGATTCTTATCGGACTTTAAGATGAAAAAATGGAGATTTGAAGTGTGGACAATCTTTTCAACTAAACTGAAGTATCAATTGAGTTTCCGGTGGTTTCCGATTTGTCTGTGCTGCTTGCTCGCGCTTTATTGACTAGATCATTATAAGCATCTCTCCACGCATCATGATATATGGTGAAAAACTTTCCTTCGCGTGCTTGTTCTGCCGGGGTACCACTCATTGTCCAGCCAGTAGTGGCCGGACAATACCCGGCGATAATATTTCCATCGTTATCTTTGAACTCCGCGAATGTTACTTCCTCTTGTCCGGTCAATTTACGCGACGCCGCGGCGATGATGCTTCTGCGGTCCTGAGAAACAACAGACACATAACTCTTTTGCAAGGTCATATATTCGACATTGTTGTCCCCGGAAGTGCTGCATTTTCCATTGGCGACGTCTTTTTGGGCAAGCGCGATTATGGCTTCCTTATACTGGTCGTCGCTCATGGCGGGAGCGGTTTTGGTGCAGCAGTCAACCCTTGAAAAATCGGGTTGGGGCAAACTAGTGAACCTCGGTTTAGCATACCTTTTAGTCCCGAAAAAATACAGTAATACTTCACTGTTTACATCCTGAATACGCATGCTTTCACTCTCCTTGAAAATTATCGCCCGATACTGGGCTGGAAGATATCGGGTGATAGTCCTAATCTTTACGGTTGATAATTTAATAAGTGTAGTAAATGGCGAGTTTAACGTTTTGAAACCATTTAGGTGTATCGTATGAACTGCTTACATTATGACCTGTATAATAGAAATACCGGTTTCCATTGCTGCCATCGATTCCGGTAAACTCGGTAAAAAGAAATGGCATTTGAGGTGCCGTTTGCATTAGGTGCAAGATATAAGCTTATCGTACCTGTCGAGTAAAAGCTTTTTGAGCTTTCATTATTCACCAGTTCTTTATGTTTTCTGGATGAATTATAGTCCTATTAAGTATATCGTCAAATCTTTTCTAAACTTTAGGAATTTTACTAATTAATTTCCAAAAACGGGATATTGAGGGAAATTGCAGTAACGCTAGACTGTATCGGGAAGCAAAGGGACGTTAGTGTGAAAACATGAGAAAAGGCCCTTTAGTAAGCACGGCAAAACAAGCCTGTTCAATCAGCGTTTAACAATGTCGAGAGTAAATGGAGAGATCATGTTTCGCCGTTAAACCCGATGCGGAGAACCGTATCATTGGTAACGGCGAATTTTGGCCTCAACCCTTTTAAATAGGGGTTGAGGCCAAAATTCCATGAGGATTGAAAAATTTAAGATGACAGCTGGGGACAGACAGCTGGGGACATTCCTTATTTGTCACAAACCTGATAAGATTAAAGTAGAGGTAATAAAATGGGAAGACAGGTAAGATAGCTGAGTGCCACAGGATTTTATCGTATTGTGTCTCAGGGAATAAATCAGCAGCATTTATTTGAGGATGAAAGTGATTATAGTTATTTCCTTGAAAGTATAATCAGAATAAAAGCAGAAATGTACTTTGAATTGCATGCTTATTGTTTAATGAGTAATCATGTGCATTTACCGATACGGAAAAATCGGATGGGTGATATTTCAACCATTATGAAACGGCTTTTAACAAAATATGTGATGTTTTTTAATTCTAAGTATGAAAGAAGCGGGGCTTTAATTGCCAGCCGATATAAAAGTGTACCAGTAGAAGTAGATGAATATTTCATACCGTTAATTTGTTATATTCATCAAAATCCAGTTCGAGCCGGAATGGTTAAGGAAATAGAAGCGTATCGGTATAGCAGTTATAGAGAGTATGTCCACGGTGGCAGATTGGTGGAAACCAGTTTTTCATTGAATTTAATAGGAAAAAATGAATGGATAAGATTGCATGATCATTTGGTAAAAAATAATTTTGATGTATCCGGTAGAATAAGTTTATCAGAAGAAGAAATTCATCGAAAAATTTTATTATATACGAAAGGGCGGGAGCCATATGTAATTGCAGACTGGCCTAGAGCAGAGAGGGATGCCTTGCTGAAATGTCTGAAAGAAACAGGAGGGCTATCTATTCGGCAAATCGAACGGGCGACAGGAGTATCGCGCGGAGTAATTGCAAAAAGCTGACAAAAAAGGAACGTCCCCTGGCGTCTCCGTTTATTTTTAAAGTGCAAACATGATGCTATGGAGGCAATAACATCAGCAGTTGCATTGTATTGGTGTGGAAGCAAAAAGAACGTCCCCTCGCTTCTCGAGCCGGTGCTCGCGGCAGGCGAAAAGGTGATTTTGGTGCAGCAGGTAAACGATAGTGGCCCGACCGCGTGGAAAATCTGTTCAAAGAAACAAATCAGTGATTTTGAGGAGAAGAGAAGTATTAAAGAATTGCTTCAGGTGAAATATCAGAGATGATGGTGGAAAAGAGACGAAGTTGTTTTGTCCACGTACAGCGGATGATTTGGCAATCTATCAGAAAGAGAAAAGTAGCCTGAGTCCTCAATTTTTAAGGCTCAGGCCGTTTTTTGCCAGCTAAGCAGTGGTTGTCAATGTTCTTCTTGCGTGGTATGATTTAGTAGAGCCTAAAAGGACGTTGGTAAAGATTTGAGAGATGAAAGGGATGTATTATGACCAAAAGAGCGACGTTTTCATCAGGTTTAGCAGTCTTCTTTGCAACATTGGGATCAGCCGTCGGCTTAGGGAATATATGGAAGTTTCCTTACCTTACCGGGCAGTTTGGCGGTGGGGCATTCTTGCTGGTGTATCTGATTTGTATTATTTTTGTCGGTCTGCCCGTTATGTTGAGCGAATTTTATATTGGGCGAAAAACGCGAATGAACGCCGTAGGTGCAATTGAAAAATTGTCACCGGGAACAGCGTGGAAGAACATCGGTATTTTAGGGGTAGGGGCTGCTTATTTGATTATGTTTTTTTACAGTTGCGTTGCTGGCTGGGTGTATTCTTATCTCTTGAAGGCACTGCGCGGAGATTTTACGGGGATAACCATGGAGAGCGCAAAGGCACAATTTGGTTCACTTATCGTAAGCCCTGTAGCTCCGATCGTTTGGCAGTTGATTGTATTGGCCGTTGTGGCGGGGATCCTGATCATGGGTGTAAATAAAGGTATTGAGCGGATCACCAAAACATTGATGCCGGTTCTCTTCTGCCTCATTATAATTTGTGATGTTCGGGCGCTTACCCTACCCGGAGCGTCCAGCGGGGTGCGATTTCTGTTTGAGGTCGATTTCAGTAAGCTGTCAGCAGTGGCGATACTAACTGCAATGGGACTAGCGTTCTTCAAACTTTCGCTGGGCATGGGCACCATGATTACATATGGAAGTTATTTCACGAAAGATAACAATCTTTTTGGAACAGGCCTAAAAGTGGCGTTGTCGGATACTATTGTATCCCTGCAGGCTGGGCTGGCGATTTTTCCAACCGTGTTCTCTTTCGGTTTAGAACCAGGAGCTGGGCCAGGGCTTTTATTCATGACAATACCGTTGGTTTTTTCCAAAATGCCATTCGGTAGTATTCTGTTGATATCGTTTTTCTTTTTAGCAGCCATTGCGGCAACAACGGCGATGCTGTCCCTTGTCGAAGTGCTAGTAGCCTTTATGGCTGAAGAAAAGGGCGTGTCCCGGAGCAAGGCGGTTATAATTAATTCGGTAATTATTTTTGCAATCGGAATGCTGGCTACTTTGTCTGTAGACAAAGCCAGTCTTTTGGGTGGGTTGGTCTTCATGGGTCGAGGATTCTTTGACTGGTTTGACTATTTATCGTCGAATATTATACTACCTTTAGGTGGTTTGCTCATTGTCATTTTTATGAGTCATATCGCTGACAAAAAGGATGTTTGCTGCGAGTTATCTAATAATGGGTCTTTAGCTATAAGTGGAATTTTGTCCTTTTATTTCTTTGCCCTCCGTTATATAACCCCTGCACTGCTGGTCATTATTTTTCTTAATTCTATAGGTGTAATTAAGTTGTAACGGCTATTTTTGGGGCTTTAGAATATTTTGCGGCTGAATAAAGTAGAAATTTTACCGTTATACACAATATGGAGAAAGCTACTATCATTGAGCCGTATCAGGTCAAACAACAAATTCGCCGTTAAGGGTGATACGGGGAAGGTTATCACCCTTAACCGTATCGGGTCTAACGGCGAGTTTTCAGTTATGTTTGTTACGGAAAGTTCTTCATTAGTAAACTCGTAACTGGGCAGACAGTTGGGGACGTTCCTTTTTTGTCACAAACCTTTGATTAGGCATTTGCAAAAACACTCACAACCTACCTAGTGGTAAGTTGTGAGTGTTTTCTCTTATCCGATCGTAAATTTCATCAAGAAGACGTGTCACGCATTCCTGTAATGCGTGAAATGAGCTTTGAAAAATAAAGAACCCCTGATATGATTTAGCCTTGCAATCGCAGAAAGTTGCCACGGGGACGGGGTTGTTGACACTTTCTTTTAGAAGCGTCAACATGATGTTGCGGAGGCAATAACGTCGACAGTAATTTATAACCCCGTTCCCATTATTTCCATAATAATTTCGGGTTCTTCTTTAACTAATCTGACATATAGTATTCTTTTTAACATCCACCCTTCTGCGTCAGGTTTTCCATAACCTGCAATCCAAGCTGACTGTCTTTTATATGGCTGAATTGAGTATGTGACGCCAAACACTGTTTTGCCGCTATCATTAGATTCTTGTATATCTATATCTTTATAACTTATTAGTCGTTCACTATCTGGAATGGATTTAGCCATATAATGCTCCAGATACTTAGTGAATAACTGTTTTACTATTTCAATGTCTGATAAATCTTTAGCTTCAGACATTGAAATTTTTTTATATTCTTCTGTCTTATCAGCTATTCTATTAGGTTTAACCTTGTTATTATTTGTTTCGGGTGAGTTTTCAGTGTTCTTAGCAGTTGTACACCCTGTAAGCATTAATGCAATAAACAAACATATGATAGCTATTTTTCTGAAAATGTTGGCTACCTCCTCTTATTTAGTTTCTATATCAGAAACTTTATCTGCTTTTTGCCTTATTATCATCGCAAATGAACCAACACCTGCGGTATTACTATATCTTTCACCAAAATTAACGACAAAAGCGTTGGGCAAATGTAATCTTCTAATGTCATCGCCGGTGTTAAAATGAGCCAATAAAGCCGGAGTAAAATTGAGCCACCTTCGCGAACTCCTTCTAAGAGATTCTTAGGGGAGGACAGCTATGATTAAGGGGTGGCAGCTTATGGACATCTGGGAATTAGCCAAACAAGGCTATAGTATCCGGCACATTGCTAAAATAACTGGGTTATCTCGAAACACCGTAACCAAGTATCTTGAAAACAAAGAAGTTCCTAAATATAAGCCTCGATCACACAAACCTTCTAAACTTGATCCATTTAAGGATTCGTTAAATGAGCTGATCTTTCAACGGCATATTTTGAATTGCGAGGTTTTGCTTCGTAAGATCAAAGAGCAAGGCTATACCGGTGGACGCACGATTTTAAAAGACTATGTTCAAACAATCCGGCCAACGCGCCAACCAGCAGCCGTTACTCGATATGAGACCGGTCCTGGTGAACAGGCGCAAGTTGATTTTGGTGAAGTAAAGTATGTCGATGCCAGCGGCATATCACACCGTCTATACTGTTTTGTTATTGTTCTTGGGTATTCCAGAGATTTGTATGTAGAGTTTATCCGAAAGGCCAATGTTTCAGCTTTTTTAGCTTGTCATGTCAGGGCTTTTGAACATTTCGGCGGCGCTACCAACCGTATTTTATACGATAATGCGAAAGTTGTACGCATTGGCACTGATGCGAACGGAAAGCCAGTATGGCAATCCGGGCTTGTTGATCTGGCCGGGGTGTTCGGCTTTACCCCTTCTGTTCACACACCTTATCATCCGGCGAGTAAAGGCAAGGTAGAGTCATCCGTAAAGTACGTAAAGAAAAACTTCTGGCCTGGTCTGGATTTTCAGGATTTAGCGGATTTAAATCGACAAGCCTTGCTTTGGTGTTCTAATGTAGCTACGCGTAAGCACGGAACGACTGGAGAACGACCTATGGACCGTAAGGCAAGAGAAACTCTGCTGCCGTTACCAAATCCGATACTTTATCGTACTTTCTTAACAGTACGTGCAAAAGTCTATCGTGATGGTTATGTGGCCTATGACGGGGTAAGATATGGTGTTCCTTGGACATTATGCGGTCAGGAAGTAGAAATTCGGCAAGAAGGAATTTACGTCGAGGTATTTCATCATTGTGAACTTGTTGCCCGTCACCCTCATGCATTGCCAGGACAGAAGATTTGTCATTTGGTTGGTCAGTGGGCCGGCTTGGCTGCTAGTGTGGCAGTTCGCCGTCCCAAAGAGCCGGTTGCCCAGCAAGTCACTGATCCTGTAGTTGCGGTTCGACCGCTCAATGAGTATGAGTTCCTTGCTGGAGGTGATTATTCATGATTCCAGCAGAACTGAAGGAGTTACTTGCTCAATTAGGCCTTCCATCTGCTGCAGAAGCACTGGAAAGAATTCATTCAACCGCGATAACTGGCCAAATTACCTATACCGAATTTCTCTTTGATTTACTCCACGTAGAACAGAACGAACGGCGAACAAGGTATATGGATACTCGTACTAAACTAGCTAACCTGCCATTCCGCAAACGATTAGAAGACTTCGATTTTAATCTCCAGCCAAGTATTGATGAACGGCAGATTAGAGAACTCGCAAACCTATCCTTTGTACAAGAAGCAGCTAATGTATTCTTTCTTGGACCGCCCGGCGAAGGAAAAAGCCACTTGGCTGTTGCTCTAGGGTTACTTGCAATTGAACAAGGATATTCCGTATACTTTACGACTACCGGCAAGATGGTCCAAGAGCTAATGAATGGCTATCAAGAAGATAGATTAAACCGGCGAATGCGACGATTTCTCGGCCCCAAGGTTCTTATAATCGATGAAATGGGTTATCAGCCATTTCCGCCGGCAGCAGCTAATCTATTTTTTCAATTAGTGACTGCCCGTTATGAACGAAGCAGCATTATTATTACATCGAACAAGGCCTTTGGGGCATGGGGTGAAGTATTAGGTGATCCGGTAATTACTGGTGCCATCTTAGACCGGATGCTGCACCACTCCTACGTGATTAACATCAGAGGAGATAGCTACCGGCTAAAGGAACGCAAAGCGGCAGGAATATATCAGTCACCACCAATTCGATCACAATCAACGGAATCCCAACAATGATTAGGTGGCTCAATTTTCGGCCGGCTAATCAAAAAACATACAAGGGTGGCTCAAAATTAAAACGGCCAAAATGGCTCATTTTTAAGCCGGCCTTGACACTAAAAGCTTTTTCGTCAGTGGTAATTACTTCTACGGTTACATCACGGTATGCATCTGCACTTTGTGCGGGAACTCGAGCCCATTCTAGCAAGTTTGAAGTGTCACTATCATTACTATCTCCGTCAATAGAAATCAGTTTCCTGTTATACTCATTGTAACATTGAAATCGGTAGATTTGGCCCTTGAGTCTATTGCCGTGTCCAGATTAAATGTTACCCCGTCAATAATTTTTTCACCAAATACACAAGTCTGATCTTTTCCTTTGATTGTTAATATGAATGACATGATTAAATCTTCCTTTCATTATTTAATTTAGTTATATAATTACATGTTTGTCACCAACATGCTTCATCATACACATGAAGAATTCGGATGAATTCATTTTTGTATACCTCAGATAATGGTCTGTCAAGGCGAGGATTGCTATGAGCAGAATAGTACAGATCTTTGCCTGTAGATCCAGAAGTAATCTTAGTAATAATTCCAGAATGATGCCAATATACTCCATTATAGAATTGAATTACGTCTCCTAAATCAGCATCAATAAAAAACCTATTTATCGGCAATAAATAGCAATACCCTCTAGTTACCATGTAGTATTCAAAATCGGGTGCAGCCGACCAACAACTTGGAGTATTGTCTGGATTCTCAATATCACAATACCATTCTAATGTTTTTGGAATTCCAGCCCAATTCCAGCATTGTGATACAAAACTAGTACAATCTTCACCTTCTTTTACCCATTTATAAGGATATAACGGATTTGGGGCATATGCATGTCTATGCGCATATTCTACAGCTGCTTGCCTGTTAAATGTAAAATTCATTTTTAACCACCTCCATTTTATTGGTTTAATTACAAATTAAACCAATTTTACAAAATCCCTTCAAAAAATACAGAGAAACAATTATAACTTCCGATACTATTTTCTCTGTAAGAGAGACACTTGGGAAGTCTGACGTTGTCAAAAGGATTAGCTTTCATACAGTCTGACGGGGTTATTGACATCCCCTTGACATCTTAAAGACTGAATGACAGTAAGAATCCTGCAATTTGACAAAATGCAGGATTCTTCATTCTTATGGTAAATAATTAAGGTACAATGGACGGGTTTATTCATATATTGTAGTTGAGATTGGATTGTCATTGTAGACATTCCATGAGCTATTAAAAATTTTTGCCTTATAGGGTTGCAACATGTCTAGGAAATTTTTCATGGAGAAACATACGAATTTTATGAAACTTATTTTAATAAATTTCGTCTAATATATAGATACAATAGGAGGCATAAAAAGTGGAAAAAGTAGATAGTGTAGCGCCTACCGAAATTTTTGCTAATTTGGATGAATTTATCGCAAAGCATCAGCGTTATATTTATAACCTTGCATTTCGTCTATGCGGCAATACTGAAGATGCCGATGATTTAACTCAAGAAGCATTTTTGAAAGCAATACAAAATTATGATAGATTTCGCGGGGAGGCTAATGCTCGTACTTGGTTAAGTCGAATTACAATAAATAGGTTTCTTGATTCTAAACGCCGGCAACATCCGCATGAATCAATCAATCTTGGGATAGTACCTTGCAAGGAGGGTGATCCTGAAAGAATTATTATTCGCAAAGAACTGCAATGGTGTATTATTCATGTGTTATTACACCATGTTCCGAAAGAATATAAAGTGGTTTTAGTGCTGAAAGAAATATATCAATATAACTATCGTGAAATTGCCGAAATTCTACAAATATCGGTTGGGGCGGTAAAATCGCGCTTGCACCGTGGCAGATTATATTTTCATAATCATTTAATAAAATCGGGTTGCGTCAAATATGTCAAAGATTATACCTGTTATTGCGAGGTGGCTGAAAAGCTATGAAATGCAAATGCACTAAGCTATTATTGAGTTGTTTTCTTGAGCATCAACTGGAACCTAAGCGTCATAAAAAGTTGGAAAAGCACTTGCAGGAATGCATAATTTGCAAACAGGAATTAGACAAAATGCTTAAGACAGTTCGGATTATTCAAACTGTTGAAGATGTGGACCCCCCTCGAGACTATCGGGATGTGATTAAGACTTCTATTATACAAATAAAAGAAAAAATGATAAATTAAAATACTAAGGAGGAAAGGTTGATAAAAATGAAGATTGAACCGAGAGATGAAGAATTAGAGGCAAGATTGGCGAAGTATGACCAATGGATGGCGGAGGGTAAGATCCCAACATCATCGAAGGTTATACCAATCAAGGAGTCGTTATGTGGACAACAATGGGTGTTGCCAACGCAGCAGATGCTGGAGATTTTGCGCAATGCGAGGACATACACATTGGTGAACTGTTGGTGTCGAACTACATATAAGCGTTGTGATAATCCGCTGGAAGTATGTTTCTATATTAATGACTTTGCGGATCGGATGGTTGCTCAGGGTATTGGACGTCACGTAAGTTTAGAAGAAGCGACGGAGCGTTTAAAGTTGGCTAACCAACATGGACTGGTTCATCTCGCAATTTATAATGCAGAGCAGCATGTATATGCGGTTTGTAGTTGCTGCGAGTGCTGTTGTCATGACTTACAGTTTCTTAAAAAATATAATAGACCGGACCTAATCGCTCATGCTGATTATGTAGCTGAAGTGGATACTGAAAGCTGTGCCCAATGTGGTCTTTGTGTTGAACGATGCAAGTTTGGGGTGCAGGAAAACAAAGATGGTTTAGTAGTATTTCATCAGGATAAGTGTTTTGGTTGCGGATTATGTGTTACAACCTGCTCAAGTGGCGCTATAGAAATGAAGTTGCGGAAAAAGTCTAAAGGTTTATAGGGGTAACTTATGCACGAAATGGGTATTGCACAAGGAATATTAGACATTGCCATGGATTACATAGCACGGCATAAGAAGACAGTTGGGGACGTTCCTTTTTTGTCACAAACCTGATAATATTAAAGTAGAGGTGATAAAATGGGAAGACAGGCAAGGAAGCTGAGTGCCACAGGAGTTTATCATATTGTGTTTCGGGGAATAAATCGGCAGCATTTATTTGAGGATGAAAGGAATGGACATGGGGACAGGTTTTTTGTCCCGCGTTCTAAATGATTTTAATAGAATATAACCTGTCCCCATGTCCCGCGTAAGTGGCACAAAGCCAATGAGCACGAGCATTTCCATATTTCAGATGACGTATTTTCCCTGGATATCAATGGATAACCAAGTAGCGGGGAAGCGGCAAAACCATCGCTATGCTTTTAATAAAAAAAGTTACTGCTGAATTTAAATTCGCAGTAACTTTCTATTTAGCAAGAAATATTAAATCTTATAAGTAAGAAAAAATTAGATATAGCTAAATCCCTGGTATTATTTAAAACAGTTCAATAATTAAAGCATAGGTTATGGTAATAGTAAGTGGAAAATTTGCAAAATAATAGTGGCAAATAGTAACATAGCGATACTTGCCAGGCCTAAGCCCCAAGCCCTCTGGTGAGCTTCTTTGATTATTTTTTCTACGTCTTCCATAATTAGGCCTCCTCATCAATCCGCATATTTGGGTTTTAATACCCTGCTTCATGATTTTATTGTAAATAGACAGTTGGATTAAGTACAATATTTCTTGTTCATAGGCCTATGCATGAAATATATGACATTATAAATTATTCTTTAAAACATCAAAGTGATCTAAGGTAAATTTCATCCATAAGCGGGTCATTCTTGACAAATAGCCGTTGCCTTTCCAGGCAAGAGCCAAATGCCAAGGCTTAATTTCAGTAGCTAGGGGCAGGCATTTCACTTTGGTCCGATCTAATTTTTTACAAATTTCTGATGGGACAAAGGCTACTGCTAAATGGGATGCGACGATTTCTACCATAAAGTCCCATTGCATTGTTTCACAAACGACTTTGGGGATAAACCCATTTTCTTCGCATTTCTCTAAAATGTGATCGCGTAAGGTAAATCCTTCTCCATAAAGCACAATAGATTCTTGTTTCAAATCTTTAAAATCTACTATTTGTTCCCGGGCCAATTGATGTTCAACATGACAAACTAAACGTAATGGATCCTTGAGCAAAGGGATGTATTCTAATTCTGTATTTTTTAGGCTGGGCAATACAATTACGCCGATATCTATAGTGCTTTCAGTTAAACCCCGTTCTATTCGCCGTGAGCCAAGTTCGATTAAATCTATTTTGATTTTTGGATATCGCAGGCTGAATGCGGCAATAATACGGGGAAAAAGTGTGCTGACCATAGGCGGTATGCCTATTTTTATTACACCGCTAGGAATTCCCGCAAAATCCGCCATTTCATCACGGATATTATCAATAATCGTCAAGGCATCTTTAGCCTTTGTTATTAATAATTCTCCGGCTTCTGTTAAGATAACTCCTTTAGGAGTACGTTCAAACAAGGAAACTCCCAGTTCATTTTCTAAGTTTTTTATTAACTTGCTAATGGTTGACTGAGATACATATAAGTTTTCGGCAGCTTTAGTAAAGCTGGCCGTTTGAGCCACTTCAACAAAATATACTAAATGGATAATTTCCATTTTTATGTTCACCTCAATTTTCCTGCTTATTTTGTAGTATAATGCCGGCTATATGGTATAAGGCTTATGGCAACTACTATGAAACTTTCCGGATGAGCAGGAAAATTTCCTCTTTCTGCGGCGCCTGTTTTTTCAAGACGGGGGACAGAAACCAGGTCGCAAAATCTAGGGGTAAACAAGAAGACTCCTAAATGCAGGAGTTTAAACGTTGGAAGACGGCAGCGGAAAAGGGACAAGGGATAGGTTGCTTGTCCCTTTTAGCGCGTATATTTTGTCTGAATTTGCAGCTTAAGTTTTTCTTAATAGAATCGATATTATTATTATAGTTTTGGAAATTTAAGGTAGATAACAAGAGGGTGATTGATTGATGGTAGAGGGAAATTCAATATCTAATTTGTACAATAGTTTGTATACTCATCAAAGTACGTTGGCTTCGCTTGAGGAGACGCGGAATAAATTAATGACCAAGGTAGCCGCGAGTGCAGGGAAAGATGACACTAAGTCGGTTATTGTTGAATTAAATTTCATTAACAACCAAATACAACAGGAGCAATACGCGGAAACGACAAGGAAGCTTGAAGAGCAACAATTATCTATTACAGAAGCAGCCACCAAAAATAGGCGAAAAAAGATTGAAACGTTAAAAGCTCATGAGAACAGACTTTTTAACGAGAGTATGGGAAAATTGATGTTAGCAAAAGAAAAAGTATCGGCAACAGGCAATGACGGCATTTCTACGCAGCAAGCCGAGGAAGTGAACCACAATATAAGAGAATCCGAAAAGCTAGGGATTGAAGCGGCTGAGGTAGCGCGAAAACGGTTCCAGGAGGAGATTAAAGATCGCGCCGATAAGAAGAAAAAACAAACAGCCGTGAATATCAAAATGTAATGCTACCCGAATGAGGACAAGCCTTTGTTTTAAGATCAGCCCGCTTTTTGCCTACGGTATTGAAAGCGGGTTTTGTATTGCATTAGTAGTGGAAGATCTTACTTAGATTCAATCATGAGACAATGCAAGCGAAGAAAGGGTAATTCAAGTTGGTTTCGGGACCGCCGAAATTATTTTTAAGAACTATCATTGCAATTATGGCAGTAGGAGGTTTCTATATTATCACGCTATTTATGAGTGACATAGGGGACGTTCCTTATTTGGCAACAAAATTAGTGATGAAATGTTGACAAAACGGGAACGTCCCCAACTGTCTTCCCATCTGAACATTTCTAAGCAGCCTCTAAATTTATGGGTTTTTAAGCGGACTCGATACATTAAAAAAGCCCCCGCCGAAGCGAGGGCTTAAGATCATTTGGGAGAGACCGACGACAGCAATTTAATCATTTCTTTAAAATCTGTATCAGTGGCAAATTGAAGAGCGGTTTTCCCGTTAGTATTTTTGCGGGATGGGTCAGCCCCTGCTTTCAACAAAGCGTTTGCTATGGAAACACGAGTCTTATAAGTATTGCCCCATTTATAATCGGCCGCCGCCATTAGTGGAGTATAGCCGTTAGCGTTTGCCTGATTTACGTCGGCTTTATATGATATTAATAATTTTGCTATTTGGAGTGAAGGCGAGTCCGCCCCTTCCTTCTGAATAGCAAGAATAAGCGGAGTATTGCCTTTGTCAGTATTAGATCCGCTACCATCATCCGGTTTATATGCAATTGCAGTATTTACATTTGCTCCTGCGTCAAGCAAGAGTTGAACTGTTTTATAATCGTCATTTTCAACCGCTATAATTAATGGCATGGTGTAATAATTCAGCCAGGGATTCATTTGTATATTGGGATTAGCCTTGTTTTTGAGCAGGTATTCAACCACATCGGCATTTCTGCTTTTAACGGCAACTCCCAATGGTGTATATTGGTCCTTTTTTGCATTATTTATATCTGCTCCGCCGGCTATTGCTTTTTTTATTATTTCCATATCATTTTTCACAATACCAGTAAGCAACAAATCATCCGCAGCGCTGGCAGATACGCTTGGGCACCCAATACCGAACAGACAAACGGCGATAACTATCAAAGTCAAAATACGAAAAAACATTGAATATCACTCCCATATGTTTACTCATAACTAATGATATTCGTCGTATTGACCGTATTTACCTTTGTATCCCATTGCTTATAGATGAAAATTTAACTCATTTAGCCTCTCCTAATATGTAAGACAGTTGGGGACGTTCCTTTATTGTCACAAACCTGGGAAGGCAGGCAAGAAAGATGAGTGCACAGGATTTTATCATATTGTGTTCAAAACAGTTGGCTATTGACTATCCTCATTCTGCAATGGCATTCGAGTCCATTGATATTCATTGACAATCTTAGATTCGAAGTTGTCGTGCGCGGAAGTATAAGAATGCACGTGAGGGTAAGGAATGCTAACGTGCTCTCTTTTCAAACCCTTTCTATCGATAAAATTTATCTGTTCATCAGTGAATCCATATATGTAGATGAGATTATGCCGGTCATATACTATTGTTGTGTTAGTTATGGGCGAATGTATCCATATATCATGGCGGGCGTCATTTTCAAAGAATTCTTTAAACCGAGTTAGCAGAGAGCTTACAGCATCATATGTTAGTTCCTGACTTTGATATCTACCTGGTTCAGCATCAGTACGCGGAGTATGTAGCACATACAGCACGTAAAACGATCCTTTAAGCATAGATATTAATTTTAAAACTGCATCGATATGACTTTGTGATAGTCCAACAACAATCATTTCCAAGCTATCTTTTTGCTCCACATCGTATATATCGGAGTAATGATACTCCTGTGATTCGCTGTTTTTGTAATTTAAAGATACTAATCACATCCTCATCATTTCGTGTGCTCACATTTTTCTGAATACTACTATTTTCTTCTTTAAGCTCGGAAATCCTTTATAAGCAAAGTAGCCTGTAGCCATTACGGTAGCAAGCTACTCTTCAATATTTTGCTTGTTTAATCATGGTTTATTGACAAGCTTTACATTAGCCATCTGGCCCCCAATGTTTGGTGTTTATTACCGGATATGGCAGTGAGTGGCTAGGTGCGTTTTCCTTATTGCGGAATCGTCGCTGGTTTTCTTCGATATTGTCTAATAGAAGTTGTACATATGATTCGGTATGGTTCGCCTCCACCAATTAAATCCGGAAGACTTGAGAACCCGCGGAATTCGCAGGTCCTTGTTGTTTGTGTGGGGGTGGGTAGTGGAGGTGGCCTCCACCAGATGGGTAAATGGAATTGTTATGGGTTTTTTGTCTCATTAGTACCGACGGAACTGTCCTTGTGACACCCGTCCTAGTGCAAAATTATGCGGGCGGACGGAAAAAATGGAAAATTTAAGAAGAAAATTGATTGTTACGATAATAAAAATAAAGGGGGTTAAAGTAGAAGAAGCGCTAACAAAATAACAAGAAGGGAGAAGCCAAATGAGTTTTGTAGCGGATATTCTTACGGTAAACAATATTAACACGCAGGTGGAAATGATCAAAAGTGTGCAAACCAGGGTTTCCGGGGCCGCAAACATATTGTCTGAGGAAATTAAACTTGATGCTGAACGCGGAGTCGATGTAAGCCATAAGGAAAAACAACTGGCTGAGATGAAAACACGTCAGGAAGATCTAGGCAAGTCTCTGGGCGGGACAATGAAAAGCGCCCAAAAAGTCCTGACTAAAATTTCAAAGGAAAAGGATGCCTCGACTGGCGCGGGAAACGCAGTAGTCTCGAAAGACCCCAACGAACTGAGAAAGCTTAGTCAAAAGCTATCAGCACAGATTATGCAGCTACAGAGTGATGATGCAGCGGAAAATAAACAAGAGATCGAGAAACTTCAGCAACAACTGCAGGTTGTTCAAAGCCAGATCCAGCAAGTTGCAGTTGCGGATGGTAGTCAGAGTAATACCTTAAGCGTTGAAAGCAATGCAGGACATGGTGGACAGAATGACGGCGGCTCAGTCGGCAGTACTGTCGACGTTTCCGTTTAAATAGGCTCCGAACTATTTGTTGGAAAAGCTAGAATATGCCTGATAGTGCCAAGCATTCCTGTAATGCGTGAAATGAGCTTTGAAAAATAAAGAACCTCCTGATATGATTTATGTGTGCCTCGCAAACGCAAAAAAATCATATCAGGAGGTTGCAAAGGGACATGGGGACAGGTTATTTGTACCGCGTTCCAAATGATTTTAACAGAATATGAATGGGACAATTGACCTGTCCCTGCGTCCCCCTCAAATTGTAAAACCCAGTATTACCGCACTTTGGTGGCATACTGGGCTTTTATATGTGCATTTATACAGTTTCTGCAATAAAATTATGTTGTTTTTATACATATTACCTTAGCAATTTTGTATAAAAATTCTTTTAATTATTTTTGTTTGCGTGCTTTATATAATATTTATTATGCTTGTTATGCCTAATACGGAGATATGACAAATAATCATAGAAGAATTAGGACAAACAATTGTAGAAATAACATTATAGACGCTTTGTTTCTCACCATGAGGAATCCCCAAGCTATCCCATACCCTGAAGAATGAGATTGTGGAGTTAACAATACCAAACCAAAAAAAGGAAATATTGTAGATAAGTGGAAATGTCAATATACAAAGAAGATAAAAGTAATTGCGTTTATCTAAGAAAGGGTGGGTTTTTTGACTGATAACCTAGGAATACCTTCTCAGGCAAATGCTTCTTCCAAATCGGGATCCATAAATCAGCCAGATAGCAAGACAACTCCACGAAAAATAATAAAGGATCCCCAAATTCCCGGCTTTTGGCGTCGTTTATTTGCTTTTTATTTTGATGTGTTTTTATTATCCCTTGTGGGGCAAATTATAATTTTTCTATCGCTAAAGTTTAAGTCGAGTGCAATTGAATACGGTGTGTACTTAGGATTTGGACTTGCCTTGCTGTATTTTGGTATAATGAACAGCCACATCCGAAAAGGGCAGACCATTGGTAAAATGATACTCGACATTGAAGTAGTTGACCGAAAAGGCCACAACCTAAGTCTAGGCAAATCGTTCCTACGAGCTGTAATTTTATCATCTCTTATTTGTTTTCAGAATTTCGGAGCTTTGACTTGGTTGGTTTTTGTTTATCTGTACATCTTCAACAGGGTAACTAGGCAGTCATTGCACGATATTATTGCCGGAACTTTCGTTGTGAAGAAAGGAGCAAACCAGCCTCATCCCGAGCGAACTTGGAAAGTACATTATATTGTTGCTATTATTCTCTTTGTCTTTTCTTTCTGGCCTGCTGTTGCGGCAATCACCGGAGGAGGGGCGAATCAAGGTGATACTGCATTAAAGAGCGTGATTACAGAGATTTTAATAATTGATACAGTCAATGATGTTAATGTACACTTTGATGAGTTTGGCAGGCTCGGGGATCCAAATAAGCAGAAGCGTATGATAATAGATGTTGTCGTAAAGCAACCTACTCCGAAGATGGAGGACAAAATTGCCAAAGTGGTCATAGACAAGTATCCCCCGGCTCAAAGCTACGATAAAATTATAATCAACCTTATTCAAGTTAGAAGTGTGGGAATTACGAGTAATACGATGACCAATAATTTTGCCTTTTCCCCAAGGGAGTGGCAAGAGCGCATTAGTGACAACTCCCTGCATTAAAGTGCGAAGCCTATCGGTTACAGTAGCGGCCAACGCCATCCGCCATTGCCCCAACCGGTTTTTCCGGTGATCGGGGGACACGTGTGGGACGGGGGGGACAGGTTACTTGTCCCAGATTAAAAAAGCTTCAGGTAATTATAGGACATAGCTGAATTAGGACGGACGAAGTCAGGGATGGTGGTGATGTCTTGTGCAGACACAACCACCGTCCCTTGTTATGTGTGTGTTCGCCTGGACTTTGTTTAGACGAATTCTTTATTAATGCTGCGCAAAGAAATCATCCAACATCTTTTTCGTTTCTTCAGACGTCCGTAGTTCAATAAAATTTCCCTTAACATCAAAAGTATAGTGCTCCTTAAAGGCATCCGGCATGGCATGGTATTGTTCTTCCACCTTTTCATATGCCTTCACAAAGCAAGAATATCCATATTTATTAATTAAAAAAGGAAGGCCACAAGCTGACCTTAAATATTCATATTCCTGATAATTATAGGGCGTGTTTTCAGGTCTTTTGATTAGAATACCTATGAATTTTTCCATTAGCTTATTGACTTCAGTTTCTGAGGCGAAATTGGAGTAACCGCGGATAGCAGCTAGTCTCATGTCCAAGTACCGTTCCCGTTTAAAGGCTTGAAGAAAAAAATCTTTTAAATCATACTGGTAATAATCAAATAGAATTTGCAGCAGCTTATTGCGGATGGACAGCTCTTTTACATTAGCATATAAATCCGTTAAATAACTTACGTCCATTTCTGTTAATGTATGATCACAAGTCTTCTCCAATAGAGTCCAAAAATCAGGATGCCTTTCAAAAGATCGTCCAACGGTATACTGTTTTTCCATAAGCTGTTTTATACATTGAGAATACTCTATGTTATCAGTCATTTAATTACCCCCTGCAGCTAATTTTTAAGTGAGCCAGCGAAGCATCCCCTGTAGACAGTTTCATTCCTCCAAACCAAATTCAGCACGAGAGCAATGTAGTGTCAAATCATTGTATTTTGTGACGTATTGGCGATTAATAGTAATACTTTACCATTATGTCCACCTAGTTTCCAACGTTTTTTGAAAACAAAATTTGCTATATCCCGTGATAAGGCGTACACTTCTGTTGCTCTTAAGATGTCTACAGAAAAACTAGTTACTTTAACGCAATCAGGCCAACCTGACAAGTCCATTAGATCTGCATAAAATAATGAACAAGCATAATGCCCTACAGCCAACTTTGACTGTAGGGCATTAACAGTGAAGTGGCTTTAATCTATGCAAAGAAAAGCGGGGTTAAGGCTGAATTCTGCTTTTGGGAGGAGTCAGGAACTAAATGGAGAATATAAAATAATTTATGGATAAATTTGTATAATTTACATAATAAAACAATTGATTATGGGGGAAGGTGATAATGTGTCAGCACGTGAGCAGGAAAGATGATGTAAGAAAGGAGTTCAAAAAGCATGTGGTACTATAATTCAGAGAAGCAGTTGTTAGCCAAGGTGAAAGTCATTACAAGAAAAAAGTTAGAGACTACATTTTTGTTTTCAAACATCATTTTCGGCGAAAAGATATGTGAAATAAGCCTGAATGAATATATCAATGGCGGAGCAACATTTAAAATTATTGCGACTGAATAATTGGTAATAGGGATGTAGCCATATTTAATGATGGTGTGGAAAGGTGAACCATGACTGTATTTGAAAAATATTGCAAAGAGTTTGCGGAACTAGTCGATCAGCTAATTCGCCGGGACGCTGATCATGCCGTAATGCTCCAGAGAAAACTGCAGGCAGCAGAAAAACCCCAGGATAAGCATCTGGTTATTAAATATATTTGTTATGCTGCCAATTCAAAGATGCTGCGGGATACCGATGATCCACATATTCATGAATTATGCCGCCAGATTATTGCTGTAAACGAAAAATTTATAGCCGTGGCGACAATTGATCTGTTTCCCGATAATATCCTGCAAAAGTGGCAATGGCGATTAAGTATAGGTCTGAGGAAATCACGCTGGTTTTTTCAAGCGGGAGACTGCCTGCGTGTTGGCGTGTTATTTTGTGAATTTCAAGAAAGTAAGCACTTTAAGCTTGGACGCATATGGCATAACTATTCCAACTATCAAGGTGAAAGCGTAGATGCTGTAATACCAATTACCACAAGACAGGCACAGCAAGTTATAGCAGCGAAAAACAGGCTGATGGGTGAGCAATAATGTAGGGTTAACTTGTATATATGGGGAGATGAATTATGCGTATTTTTAAAAAGTTTGTATCTCTAATCACTCTTTCCGATGAGCCGCCTGCTGACGGGGGATGGGTTATCACTTTTTACGGCTATTTCTAATAAAGATGTTAAGAAGATGAAAGAAATACATCCCGGTATGCGGGACATTTTAGATGAATAATTATTGGCGAATTTTGCTTCAGTGAAAAGCTATACTCTTCATGGGTTAGAAGAAGTATCTTACAGTGGCGGAAAGCTAAAGGCAAGGGCCGATATATTCTGCAGAAATTATCAAGCCCGGGATTATTGGGAGGAACATTGCTCCATTCAAAACTGATGTAGAAATGATGAGAGAAGGGAATACCTGGGTTATGAGGATTGGTCAAAACTATCAAGCATAAAAAGATCATCAGAGAATTGGACAAAGGGGTGTAAGAGGATTTGTTTCGAGGAATTATACTTATTTTTTTGGGAATAGGAGCTACTATTAACGGCATATTTGTATTTGGCAAAGAGCCTTCGGCCATTGAAAAAACAGGATGGCTATATCAAAATTACGGACCGGATGGTATTTCTGTAGGATTGTTGTTTTTGGGGATAGTTATGTTTTTAATAGGCTTCTTTTTGGTAAGGTGCGAATGGAGAAAATATAAACAAGGGAAAAAAATCAGCTTGGATGTTTGAGAGAAAATAGATTTAGATTAGAATATACTACATTCGAAAGAATATGAGGGGAAATGTAGAGGCTGATGTACTGAAATACATGAGCCGGTGGTTTCGCGAATATAGAGGTGCCAGGTGAAAAAAACGTTCTCAATTACAGAAAAAATGAAACAGTTTTTTGCTATATTCTTCCCGATAGTTATTACTCAAATTTCTTTGATGGCTACGGGTTTTTTTGATACCGTGATGTCGGGGCAGGTAAGTCGCTACGATTTGGCCGGAGTGGCAATTGGGGCGAATCTTTGGTTGCCTATACATACAGGTCTAAGCGGAATATTTGCAGGGATTACACCAATCTTAGCTCAACTCAACGGCGCCTCACGTAAAGAGGATATGCCGTTCCTGGTCATACAAGGTGTATATCTTGCTCTATTTCTTGCGCTTGTTGTAATCGTTGGCGGATGGGTTCTGCTTGTGCCAATATTGAATATCATGCAGCTTGAACCAGCCGTCAATGATATTGCTCGTAGATTCTTGTCTGCCTTGTCGATAGGGTTCGTTCCTTTATATGTTTCGATGGTTCTGCGGAACTTTTTCGATGCGCTGGGGTATACGCGTATAACCATGTTAGTGAGTCTTTGTGTTTTGCCGATCAATATTGTTTTAAATTATATATTCATCCTGGGCAATTTCGGTTGCCCCCGACTTGGTGGTGTGGGTGCCGGGTATGCGTCGGCCATAACGTACTGGTGTCTTGCGGCTATTAGCCTAGGTGTTATTCACTATAAAGCACCTTTTAAAAACTACCATGTGTTCCATAATTACTTCCGGGTTTCTCTTGCAGCTTGGCGAGAGCTACTCGCGGTCGGGTTGCCAATAGGACTTTCGATATTTTGTGAAGTCAGTATTTTTGGCATAGTTGCCTTGCTGATGGCTGAGTATGGGACAGCTACGATTGCTGCCCATCAGGCGGCCATTAATTTCGCGGGACTCGTATATATGGTTCCTTTGAGTATTGGGATGACTTTGACTATCATAATCGGGTTTGAAGTAGGAGCATGTAGGTATGATGACGCCCGTCAATACACCCATCTTGGTTTAGTAATAGCTGTAGCGGTTGCTGTGAGTGTTGCTATTGGATTGTTTGCTTTCAAAAATATAATTGCCGGTCTGTATACAAGTGAGTCGCAAGTATTTGAACTGATAAAAACTTTTTTAATCTATGCAATATTCTTCCAGCTGTCTGATGCTATTGCCGCTCCGATCCAGGGAACGCTGCGCGGTTATAAAGATGTGAAAGTAACCTTTCTTATAGCAATGATGTCCTACTGGTTCATTGGCATGCCAATCGGATATTCGCTTGCTAAGTATACCTATTTGCACCCTTACGGCTATTGGGTTGGGTTTATCGTCGGCTTGGCGGCTGGTGCGACGGCATTGGCGGCTAGATTAGCTAAGCTGCAGCAAAAATACAAGGGGGGATAATAATTGTTGGACCAGGTGAAATAGTTTTATATCCAATAGAAGTGCGAAAAATAGAATACCATTTTATAGGGCAATGAGGGCGGGTTAAGGAGCCTAGCAGTGATTTCGCAAGAAATACAAGAGAGTGTACTGACCGAGTTTATTGAGATTTATTTGCTGTAGATTTAACAAATTTGCAATGAAATGTCCAGTATTTCGACATTTCATTGCAAATTTGTTGTTATTTCCTGCTAGATTTTTGTCGTTATTACCAATTTGTTGAAGGTAACACTCAGTATTTATCGAATTATACAAAACAGATATTTTGGAAGGGAGGGTTACTCTGTGAAATCATCTAAGAAGTATTTTGGCAAGGTACTTGACCACGAAATTCTTGGTATTGATTTACTTTATAAAGAGGTTCCTGTAGACAACTTCCACTTGCTTGTTAGTACTAATGTTTCATCTTCTACCACCACTCGGGAAATCGATATAACCATGGTTTGCCCGTATGGCATATTTGCCATTGAATTAAAACATTGGTATGGAACAATGCGAGAACCTTTAGCTATTAATCCAGTTAATTTTACGATTATCAGCTCAGATAACACGGTGAGAAAATTTCCAAACCCAATTAAAACAGCCGACAAGCAACGAAAGATTATTGGTCAGGAGATTGTCACCAAGCTTGACCCTATTGCCGATCAGAAACTAATCGGCAAGTTAAACAGCATTCAGGTAAAGGGAGTTGTATTCTTTACTTGTGAAGATTTCAGGTACGTGATTAAGGATATTGGAAATGTGGCTTGTATAAATCCAAGTAACATATCTAGTCTGTGGGCCAATAAGAAAGAGGCTCTATCAGAAGAAGAAATTGCTCGCATCTTAAGTCTGTATGAAGGCGGCGAGTTTGCTGGTCCTGAAGGTGCAAGCCAATTTTCACAAGGCCAGATAGTAGGTGATTATCGTATTGATTACTATCTGTATGAGACCGAGGCCTATAAGCTTTATAAGGCAACAAGTGAACTATTACAGCAGGAGTATTTTCTTAAAGCCGTTCGGCTTGATCCCGGTCAGACCGGAGATGCGCTGCGCATTGTCCAAGAGGTGGGAAAAAGGGATATTCAAGCAAAGGTAAAATTAAAGGGAGAACCCTTTGTGCTTTTGACTCATATACCCCCCTTTGCTGACGGGTTATATATCATTTCTGTCACAGAATGGGTTGAGCATAAGACTTTGACAGAGGTTATGGAGTACTCTATGACCCTACCAGAACGGCATGCAATTATTAAGACACTTGTCAATATTTACGATCGGCTTTTAGAACGTGAGGTCGTCCATCGGGATTTAAATCCTAAGAATATTATTCAAACATTGGATAGCAACTGGAAGATTATCAACTTTGACTTTGCCAAGCTTGAGGGAAAACAGACGGTACTCCAGGAGGTAGCTGGCAAGGGGGATGTTTACAGGGCTCCTGAGCTAGTGTACTATCAACCCGGCGCTACCGTTGATTATCGAGTAGATTTGTACTCACTAGGTGTTATTTTTTACGAGTTGCTGACTGGCCAGCTGCCAATCAGTCCTCTGAGCAACCATACTGCTCAGAATACGGGGCTTAGCCAGGAATTGATAGACGCTATAGTCCTCCTAACACATAACGTGCCGGTTAGACGAAATGAGGGTTTTGCATTGCTGAAAAGGTGGTTGTATGAGGTTTTATGAGCAATATGAGTGGCTGCCGGAAGGTCAAATTACACCTTTAAAGCCCGGGCCGTGCTACAAGACCGAGGTCTTTACGGCTCGCTGTCTTGTAAACGGGAACGACTGCATTGTTAAGCATCATATTATCGACCCCGAAGAAGGGGATGCTCGCCGGGGGCTTGGGGGTGTAAACTCCTATGTTAACCAACTTCTTGGTGAAGTTAAAGCTCTTGAAAAATGCCGGAGTAATCCATATGTCGTCCAGTTAATTGATTACGAGTTTTGCCTGGATGGCTGTCCGGAGATTTTTATAATACTGGAAAAGGCATCGGGAATAACACTAAAGGATTATCTATTGGCTCATGGCTCCATGACTCGTGTTCAGTTTACGGCTTTTATGAAGCATTTTATTGAAGCTATAGGCTCAATTCATAAAAATGGGATTATACATAGAGATTTGAGCTATACAAATATTTTTGTAACAGAAGAGCTAGGTAGGCTGCAAATTATTGATTTCGGACTGGCCTATCAGACTAATTTTGGCATCCGGCACCGATACGCCTTAACCCCCTTTTTTGCACCGCCTGAGTCAGTTAACCAGGTTCTAAAAAGAGTAGGGCCTGTCTTCGACATGTATTCCGTTGGAGTTATCATGTATTTTATCCTTTCAGGGCAATTTCCTTATCCAATGGAAAGAATGAAAACACCTGACGAGGAAGCCTATTTCACACCACTCACCAGGGAGGATATACCCTTAAGCATCCGGGACTTTATTCGCCGATGCCTGCGATATGCCAGTGCAGATAGGCCAAAATCAATAGTTGAAATAAAATCTGAAATCTACCGGATGTCTAAGGAGGAGAGGTAGGCGTGCAAATGTCCAGATTGAGCGGAGATACCCTGAATGGGCGTAACATGACAACCGGAAAACCAATTATTTTTTATGTGATTAGCAGTCATACCGATAAAATGGACAGCATGGAGGAAGATATTGCCCGTGCAAATTGGATTTGGGTAACTGTTCGTTTTGACGAAGACAAGGGCGACTATCATTATTACTTTTATACAGAAACCCTTAAAATAAACTGTGTCTTTGTATTATTTACTGGTAAAGCTACCCGCAGCTATTTTCAGGTGATTGGCATTTCTCCCAAAACAGCGGGTGACCGTTTTATTTCGGTAAAATACGGTATACGTTTGGTAATGGCCAAGAATCCGAAAATCTGCAGCGGCGAAAAATGGGCAATCCCTGAAGGTATTTACACTCGCGCAGTCTCCGAACAAATTGTTGAACTAGCAGAGGCGGTAGAGAGCTTCAAGCCTGACTCTCCAACCGGGGGGCATAGTCTCGTCAAAAGAAAGGAATGGGCGGACAAGCTTAAGGAAATCATCTACTTTCAAAGTGACTTTGAAAAACAAAATTCAGCAAATGAATTCTGTCGATACAACAGATTTTCCCCTGTTTCTTCCAATAAGGTAATCGGGGTAGCCTACAAGTTTTTCCTGTCATCCAGCAATATGTCACTTGAAGGTATTGAAAGACGCGAACTTACAATTGCGCAAGGTCCCATCCCTATGCAGGAGGAATTGAAGCTGCGTGGTTATGTAGTTGAGATTAACCGGGAAGAGGAATCCATCGTAATTGGATTTCAGTCGACCATCGACTTTGGGAAGTTTCCGGCTTCAGGTTATCTTGTGAATGCAGTTTCCAATATTTCATACCGGATTCAGGCACAGGCCGTTGATGATTTGATCCAGAACAAGACAATAAATCACTACCTTTTGGATATAGTAGTAGATGGGAGTTTCCAGGAAGTACCATTATATAAGCATGAAAGAATGCCAAAATTTTGCAAAGCCCAAGAACAGGCTGTTAATCTGGCCATAGCCACAGAAGATTTTCTATTGGTACAGGGCCCGCCTGGGACCGGAAAGACGCATATCATTGTTGAAATGATTCGGCGTTTTGTGGCTCAAGGAAAACGTGTTCTTATTAGTTCAAAAAATAATCTTGCTGTCGATAACGTTCTGGAAAAATGTATTGACAACGGCATTCCCTGTATACGTCTTGGACGTGAGGAAGCAGTAAAGATTGAAAAGGTTCGCAAGCGCCTTTTAGACCGGGCGGCTGTTGACCTGCAGCAGGGTATTATTAATAACTGCTCAAAACAGGAAATAGAATCCCTGAGATTGACGGATGGGCAGCAGCGCCTGATTGGTGTGCTTCACGAATTGCAGCCGCAGCTTTCCCGCCATGCTCAATTAACCGAAGTAGTTATCAGGGAACAAGGGCGGGCCGCTAATCGCTCAAAAATTGTAAAGCTGAAGAATTTTCACCGTACTCTTTGGCTTTACGTACAAAAGTCGGCATACTTTCTTACAGGCAATAAAGTAAAAATCGATGAGGCTGCTGAAAACTATGAACGTGAAATTGAAGTACGCTTAAATGAGGACCAAGAATACACAGAGGCAACTGAAATTATCCGTAAAAGCCAAAATGAACAATCGGTACTTCAACGTGCCATTGATGAATATTTGGACCCTTTTTCTGCCTTTTGCCAATTTGGATATAAAGATCTAAGCCGCGCTGCACTTACAGAAGCCCTCGATGCGGAGGAGTTACGACTTAAAGAGGCACAAAACAAAACAGCCATCATAAAAAACTGGAAGGAATCCCTCGACGAGCGTCAGCAATCGCTTTACCCCCTTCTCCTTAATTCAGTTAAGGTGGTAGGCGCTACTTGTATTGGCATCAATACGACTATCGAGTTTAAAGATGTAGAGTTTGATGTCGCACTTATCGACGAGGCAGGTCAGATTACCATCTTTGATACTTTAGTGCCGATGTCGCGGGCGAAAAAGGTTATTCTAATTGGCGACCATAAACAGCTCCCGCCAGTCTATGATGAGAACGCCCTTAAAGAGATGCTGGCAGATGAGCCCGAGGGGGACACGTTAGACAGTAAGGAGGCAGAATATCAAAAGCTTCTAGGTGAGAGTTTGTTTGAGACCTTGTTTAATACCTGCCCAGAGAACAACCGTGTCATGCTTGATGAGCAGTTTCGCATGCATCCGACCATAGCCGAGTTTATATCTCAGGAATTTTATGGAGGAAAGTATCGCTCTGCTCTTCAGCCTGATGATCGTAAGCTGTCAATTTCGGCATTTAACAAGCCGCTGTATTTTCTTGATACAGCCGACCTCGGTCCCTGGAAAGAGGAAAATACAGATATGCAAGACGACCATACGGTGTATTATAACGCAACAGAGGCAGAGATAGTTTCACAAATTCTACTGAATCTATTTAAGGATAACGGTAACCCAGCCGAGATTGGAGTCATTACTTCTTATGGCCGCCAGCGGGATGAGATTCGTTCTACAGTAAAGGCCAATCTCATGCGAGTTTACGGGGAAAACGTGGCAGCAGATTTGGCAAATCGGATCGAGATCGATACTGTCGATTCTTTTCAAGGCCGTGATAAGGATATTATTCTCTTCAGCTTTACCAGAAGCAATCCAGAACATAAAATTGGATTTTTAAAGGAATTGCGGCGGCTAAATGTAACAATGACACGGGCCAAATACTTGCTTATCCTAGTTGGAGACTCGGAAACTTTGCTGGGAACTCGTGATATTGCCTCAAGCAAATGTTTCACTAATTTGCTTAGTTATGCAAAAAAATACGGTGTTTATCAGCAGTGGTCCTCATTTAAGAAAGGGCTTTGGTCAGAGGAGATAGAGTCATGAAACATAAAAGCACTAAAATAATGTCGCCAACAGCAATGCTTAACAAAAACCTAAGTGTCTCAACATCCCTGATCCGCAGATTCGTCCGTATTGACTATCCCGTGTACGGTGTACCTGTGGAAATAACAGAGCGTACGTCAGAAACTTACGAGGAAATTGAGAGAAGTATGGCTGACTTGCTTTACCGCACCGAAATACAGTCAAGGATAGGATTATTCACTACCCTTGGGATTGCCGAATATACCGACCTCAGTAACAATGTTTTAGATTATCTAATCTCAATTGGGCATATTGATGAGGCGGGGGAATCCCTAAAGATAACACAGTTAGGTATTGAGTCACTTATCGCCAACCGTAAAATAAAAGTAGAACGCAGCGCACGGCTTATATACTTTGACGCCTTATCTCTGCGTCCATTGCCTGCTTCTTTCTACGATCCTACCGAATCGATGTTCCTATCACCCGTAGATAATCCTTGCTGGCATGCGAATATGGTCGATTTTTGGGAGGAGCTTCCGCTTTCACATATACAAGATCTTCTAAATTTAAATGGACAAGAGCGATTGGAGTATAATATTCCGCAGGAAATGATCGATGTAGCAATTACTACTGAAGCCTTCGGAGATAGCTATGAGGCAGCCATGGAAAAGGGAATCATCCATTTTGTCCCGCTCTATCTAGCTGTTTTTGATGAGATTGACTCCTTCCATGCAAAATTTGGGCGGCCCGATATTGGCAAACTTAACATACAAACCTTCCGCGCTGTTTCAGGAACTAGGGATACCTTTTTCGAAGGGCTAGTTAAGCGCCATCTTCCCCGCCTGACCGGGATATTCTCGCCACTGTTTGCGCCTTTTGCGGCTTTAGACAATGAACTTAAATTCTGGAACGGGGATTGCAGGGAACATTTGCATAACTCTAAGTGGGAATTAATGCAAGATGGCAATTTTTTGCTAACAATCGGCGGCCAGGATGTAGATGCATGGATTCAGAGCGGTGCCAATAAACCGCTGAGGGATCTTGCAGAAAATGCAATCATTATTCCAAACGATCCTAAACAACGGGGACGATATATTCGGTTGACAGCCTCTGGACAAGTAATAGGTAAGGCGATCAGCGCTGTTTTAGAAATAACCAGAGAGAAAATGCTGGAGCAGGAAAAAAGCCTTCCATTTATCAAAAGAGAACTTATGAAAATGAAGCAGCAGTTTCAAACAGCTTGGACGGATAGTGGAAAAGAGGTTACAGATGCTTAAATACAATTTGTACTTAGATGAAAGCGGAGATTTTAAAAACCAGGAGACGAGAAGGAATCCTTCCCTTGTTGGTGGTTTCCTAACTCTTGGGGAGCCCATTGATCAGAACTTTGCTGCGACCCTCTTTCAGTCTGTGAAAGAATCTAATCCGTTATATAAAGATGTTAATCTAAAGCCATTCCATGCCACGGAAATGCCTAATGAGGTCTTTAGTTCTTATGCTTTAACGCTGTTAACAAACCTTGTATCTCAAGGGGCCCAGCTAGTCGTTTTTCAAAACCGTGAACGACTGGATATCGTCAATACCGACATTACGTATCTTAATGTATTAGCTGAAGGGATTGTCCAGCTTCTGCGGCTTTTGACAGTGGCTCGTCCGGATGGGGTTAACCTCAATATTATTGCCGCCCGCCGTATCAAGGTGACACAAAAGGAGCAAACCGGCAATATCGAAATAATTGGAAAAGAAGACTATATAGAACGCATACGTGAGAGGATACTGCTAAGAATGGCCAGAGTTCCTCTTGGCGAGAGGCGGAATATGACCTGGACGCTTACGCTCGAAAGCGCTCGCAAGGATGAGCGGCTTATGCTGGCAGACGCAGTTTGTCATTCCTGGTTAACCCGTAAAGCCCGTTTTTCCTCAGACCAGCGTACTATTCTGACTAAGTTGTATACTTCACAATATCAATTTACTGTAGTTGAAAATGGTGTGTGGCAGAATGTACTGGATCATTTAACGGAAGATGCTTTAGCACTGGCTATTTTCAATTGGTACGGCGGCAACCATGTAACTTTGGCTAATATGGAAGAGCGTTTTCAAACAATTATTTTACAAAAAATAAAAGATTACAGCGATTCTGAAAGACAAATGCAGTATGGTTTTCTTGTTAGCTTAATTAATAACCTTATGACTGTTGATCGGGATCTTAACCTGACCGAGAAAATCCTTACCCAACTGCAGGCAAAGCTGCTGCCCAAAATTCGGGAAATTGGCTTCGAACACCGCAAGTTTGCTTTTGATATTTCCTTTCTTCTTGTTGTAAGTGCAACTCATAGAGGAGATATTACCGCAACCGAAAGATATATTAATGAATGCCGCCAGGATTTACACCACTTATCTGCTCGCTGGGAAACGCTTGACTACTATATCAAATTTAAAATTCGTGAAGGGGTTCATCTCATTAATGTCTTCGATTTTTTGGGGGCAATCACGGCCATGGATAGGCTTGAACGGCTTTTTCAGGAAACCATTGGACTTTTCCATCTTACTGACGAATTGGCAGGGGTAGGGGATTCTCTTCGTTCGGACAACTGGGGAAAGGCCATTGGCACACGCTTGCAGGCGAAAATTATGCTCATCCGCAAAGACACTGGTTTAATTGACTCAGCGCGGTCTGACTCAGATGGTGCTATCCTTCACTTTGCCAACGAACAAGACAAAAAGCGTCAGTATCAGTACCGATCGCAGCTGGAATGCGAGGCGGGTGAATTCGCCGCTTCCTTTGAATGGCTTGCAAAAACTTTCGTGAAAACGGATAATCCTACTATTGAGGAGGTTTTGCAAGGAATTTTGTTTTCGAATAAGGTAGATAAGGTGTTCGGTTGCATGCATTATGCCCGACTTATGGCAGAGGCAGCCTTATCCAATACACACAGTGAGCTCGGGGACAAAATGTTTGAGGCCTGGGATAAACTCAATGTCGAGGCTGCACTAGAACTAAGGAAGCCCATTCCGGAACATCCCTATGAAGTGATACTATGGAAAGTTGCTACGGTTTTAGTGAAAAGGGGTAAAATTCAGGAGGCTGCTAAGCTTTATGAACGGGCCTACCAAATTTGCCAAGTTTTCCCCCAGCGGGCAACACTCCATGCCATTGGGCTCGGGATACTAGCGGAAAAGGCCTCCTTGCTCAGCGGGCGAGGAAAGACCTCCAACGAAGCCGGTAGGATAGCCGTCGAAAGACTTTCGCAAGCTTATCAACGATTTATGGAGACTGACTTACCGGAAGTTATGCGTGCCTATTTTTCTGGTTGGAAAAACCAGTTAGACAATTTTGCAACTGTTCCTCAAAAGCAGCAGGTAGATATACTCTGGCAGCTTTCACGCGAGATTCCTTATTAGTATCTTACTTGTTGGGCCGGACCAACTTAGGAATTGTTCACGTTCAATGTCTCATTCGCTAATTCGTGTGCTAAATTTACCGTCAGTATTATTGACACAATCATAAAAATTTATTATATTTATTACAAGTAAATTTAGTTAATTAGAGGTAAGGACATGAATTTTCTTACACCCGAACAAGTGGCTGAAATGCTTAAAGTTACCCCGGATGTAGTATTACAGTGGCTTCGACAAGGGAAACTTCCCGGCGTCCGAATTGGTAACGTCTGGCGCATTGAAGAAGGCCGCTTAGAGGCGTTCTTGTTTTCAAAATTAGATTCCATTAAATCTGATGTATTTTATGATGAATGCTCATTTGCGGTAGAAGAGTATGATTTGGTACAGAGACCTTTAAAAAAAGATAATAGAGGGCGCAAGCCAAGCGGTAAGTATGATGGGCTAAAAAGATATTTAAAGCAGGCAAAGGGCGATCAAATAAAACTGAGCTTCGCAGAAATTGAAGCGTACATGCACGACAAATTACCCCAGTCAGCGTATCGGCTTCGTCCGTGGTGGGGTAACGATTTTTCTCATTCTCAGGCTAGATCTTGGCTTCACGCCGGATGGGAAACAAGAGGTGTCGATCTTGAAAAACGTTTGATAACCTTTATTCGTCGGTCGTGAAAAAGAATTAAATAGAATTACAAAAATCAGGTGCAAACCTGATTTTTTTTGTTGACAAAATAAGGAGTGTTTTACTATAATCTAAAAGGTAATTGGAGGTAAATGAAGGTATATAAAATTAATATTGGGTTTAAAGGTTGGGTTTAGATAAAGAGTTTAATAGAAGACAAGAAATGGAGGCGAAACGGATTGAGTAATGAGTTTCTGATGATCATGTTGGCTTTTGCAGTCAGCGTAGCTTTGGGGATGGCACTTCAGGTCAGACGTTTGCAAAAGGTCGCTAAGGAGCTGCGGCACAACAGTGAATATGATATGTTATCTGGATTGAAGAATCGCAACGCCTTTGATAGACAGATAACAAGGCTTGAAGGGAGGAGTATCACGGTTTTGGTCTGCGATATTGACAATTTAAAACTTACGAATGACACTTTAGGGCACTGGGCAGGTGACGAATTAATCCGCAAAACCGCTGAGATTTTAAAGCGGGTTTGCCCACCGACTTCTCAGATATTTCGGATGGGAGGAGATGAATTTTTGGCGCTGCTGCCGTGCGAAAAGGATGAAAGAGCCGAGAGGCAAATCATCGCATCCCTGGAAGAGGCAATAATTTCACACAATCAAACCAGCGAGAATTTAAAACTTAGTTTATCGGTGGGACTGGCGGGTACGTGGGATGACGAGGAAGCGCCATTTGAGATTATAAGACGGGCCGATCAGGCAATGTACCGGCAAAAGCACGACTCTGGAGCAAGTAAAGCAGGGTATTCTAGATAATGCTTTACAATAAAACATACTCGAAACTAATCTGAGAAATGAGGGTTACATATGTCAAAGAATAAAAGATTGACCGACTACGTGATGAACTTCCGTGATTGGACAAACATGGGGATTGTTAAGCATTCGAACGTGATGCATGGCGATAATACTTCGAAAAAAGCGTTTGTTGTGGGAACCGCATTAGGAACTATTAATGTTTTGGCGAGGGTTGCAGAACGGGCCATCAACGTCGGGGAAGGAGGAGGCCGCGTAGCCTTTGGGGTTATTGAAGGATTGAGAAAAGGAGACTGGTCGCAAGCAGCTGCCGGCGGTAGGATTTTAAAGGATGAGGCAGTACAGACGACAAAGGACATGGCAAAAGTTGCTGTAGTAGTTGGTAAGCATGGCTGTAACACCGCATTTGGCGTCGCCGAAGCAGGCTACGGCTATTATACAAAAGATAAATTGGCAGTTCGAAATGGATTCGGCAGAATAAAGCGCAGTCTGCCGACACTGGCTATGGCCGCTGCGGCAGGTTTAGTAGCCCACGAAATAATCCATGCGCTGATTCCGGGGGAACAGCAGATAAGCGACGGCTCTTTATTCAATAACTGGCACCAATGCGATTTTTCGGATGCTGGGATTGGGACTCCGATTGATACCGGCCATGGGTACATTCCAAGTGTTAGCGTGGACACTATTCCGGGCGTGTACCAGGGAGTCGCAACACATGATGCCTTTCTACATATTACGCAGCTAGGCGAGCTGAATCATCCGCACCATATTACCGACGCTTTACGGAACCAAGCTGAGGTTGATGTTTTTTTGAGGCAACATGGATTTGCCCATACCCCTGAAGGCTACGAAGTTCATCACGTAATTCCGATATCCGAAGGCGGGGCGGATGTGCCCGAAAATATGGTATTGCTGCCAAAAGACGTTCACGAGGTGGTAACGGCTACTCATGCTAAGTTTTATGGCTGGTGTTTGTGAAAAAAAGATAGATAGAGCAATGATTAAAAGGAAGTTTGAGATCAGTCACTGATTTTGCGTATCAGTCAAAAGTCAAACAGGAAAACATGATAAAAAAGGAGAATTATGAGAACTATTGTCGATTCGGAAATGGATGAGGTGCGTTATGAAATGTGATGAAAATATGCCCAAAATCTTATATAAACGCTAGTTTTAAGTTCTCCCAAACTGTGTTATTGACGAGATAGCACTAATCATTTACTTTTTTCTGGAATGGCAGGAACACAACATCAGTATGTAAATATGCTACAGGGGGAATAGATAATGTCTAATGCAAAATGTCAATGCGGTGAACTAATACAAAAGGAATTTAAGTTTTGCCCCCATTGCGGCAAGTCTATATACGACATCAGTTCATGGAGTGAATTTGTACAAAATACAGAATTCTGGTATGAACCTGCAATGGAGGAGTATCCGTCTGTAATTGCCCATGAGTATTGGCGCGTTCGCGATATGCTCAAGAAAGGCGAATTTTTCGGGGCTTTGTGGCAGCTTAAAGACTTCTACGAAGTATTATTGAAGTATCCGGTTCTTATTACAGCAGCTTATCTCTATCAATACGATGAAAGCAAAGATTCCACAAGAGAGTTTTTGTGGAATCTGTTCAATGATAAACTGGCGCTGGGCGATTGGGTAGGTTTAGGGCATATGGCAGCGAAAATACTCAAGTCCCATCCGCAGCGATCGGAACCTATATTAGCTGCCCTAAAAAGCATACTAAAGTCGACACTGGAAATGTACAAAAACGACAAAATCACGACCTGGCGCAACGAAACGTTGGCCCATGGCGCATTAAAATTGGAAATCGATTCAGCTTTTATCGATGAATATAGAAAAAGATTAGAGTCTATTCGGAAACAACTAGAAAAGCTGCATAAGCATTATATAAGCCTGGTAATGAAGTTTGATGACGGAGACGAGCTCCGCAGCCTTACGGGGATCAAGATGGCGCGCGACCTGCCATGGGAGAAAGGGCAACTGCTGCTTGACGATAATGTTTCGCATGGAGAATGTGGCAGTCTGAAACTGGAGCCGTTTATGGTCTATCATGACGGAGGAATCTTTTTCTTTGACTCGATGGATGAAAAAAAACAACTGAACGAGCTGTTAAGTTACCCCGACGGGTTAAAGAAAAAAGAAAATAACGAGCAAATATTGGATTACAAGAAGGTTCTTGACAAGATTCATTTGCGGATGGCTAAGCCGGTTGCTTACGACTCAGTAGAAGGTCAAACCCGTTCCGGTCAAATGGAGCGCTGGTTCGAAAAGATCATCCAGGCCGATGAACATGTCAGACCAGATTTTTTAATGGACTGGGTAGAAACAGTAGTGGGCAGCTATAACAAGGGAGTATTTCTTCTGCAAATGCCAGCCGGAACCGGAAAAACGACTTTTGTCCGCGGCGCGGTTTCAGGCGAGTTTCAGAGGAAGACCGCTCCCTGGAGAGACGTTCAGGTCAGAGCCTGCTTTGTGAATGATTTATGGAATAACAGGATCCATGACTTTATAGCCGGGTTAAGCGACTCGTTGCGATGTGATAAAGAAGGAAAAATAGAAATCAAAGGCGGCAAGCTTCCAGGTGTCAGCAACATGATCTCGGCTGCGAAGGAGATAGCGGAGTACATCAATTTCATCAGGCAGGCCTATGTCGATCATTTCGGAACCAATAAATTAGTGATATTTATTGATGGAATCGATGGGTCTCCCCATAATGCGGCAGAGGGATTGCTGTCGTATCTGCCGGATCCCGCAATTTTGGATGATGGTGTATATGTTGTATTTACTACGCGGCTTGATCGGGAACTTCCCCGGCACGTAATGATGGGCCTGGCAAAGATAGCTGTGACATATGGCCAGGTTTTCGATACCGATGATCCGGGGTACCAGATGTATTTAAAAAAGTTCATACCCGAAAAGGTGGCTTTGCAATCTGCAGAAGGACATATAACTCCAAAAGCTTCTGCGTTATGGCAATGGGCGGCAATATATAAATCTGAGCTGCTGGCTAACTATGAAGAGTTGAAAGCTGCTAACGAATTGCTTGAAGTACTGAAGCAGTGTTACAGCGAAAAATATTTCCGCAAGATTAAAGAAATCCTCTGTATACTAACTTGGGCTAAAGAGCCTGTTACGATAAAAGAATTATCCGAGTTATTAGGGGACAAATATGTAACGTATAGCTTATTAGGGTTGCTTAATGATTTACGCTTTCTGTTACGGATCGATCACAATTTTAGGGGGAACTTAATGACGCTGGCGTCTGAGAGATTTGCCGATGAATTGTGGAAAGAGATATTCGATGGTAAATATAATCAAATGGCAACCAGTTGGTTTAAGGAATATGTTTTTAAAACACCGATGGAAGAAATAGGCTGTTTTGATATTGGGGACTTATTAGAGACACAAAAAGTAGATTTTAATAATGATACTGTTTCACTGGTAATGAAGATGCTTACTCATTGTGATGAACCAAATTATTATCGGTGGATGATTAATGTAGCCGTTAGTCAATCGGAGGATTATATTACAAAGATTTTACATAATTTGGAGGTGATGCCTAAGTACAAGGTGCGACGACTTGAGAAAATCGCCAACTCTGTATCCGAGCAATTTACAATAATAGAGGTTTTTAAAGCTTTTGATCAAGAGGGGAAAGAATTGCAAAACTTATTTCCTCAACATGCACTAGCGATAAGAACCATGCGCGTTTTTGTAAGGATAACGGCAAACCTTTTTTATATGGTAGCTATTAACACAATGGAGTTAAGAAGGGCTTTGCTACTTGTATGTTTCAATTCTGTTCAAGAAGCAATTCAATGTGCAAAGGAAGAGATTGCTTTTTTAGAAAAATATGACCCGCTAGATATTTCTGATATTATACAAAATCTACCTCAAGACAACGAAAATAATATTCTCAATAAAACTATCGCAAGATTTTATGAAACAAAATCTCAAGTGAATATGGCTTGTTGTTTTATGAAAGCACTTTCCTACAGATTATTAGGAGATGTGGATAAGGCTAATTTATACTTGGAAGAATTTGAAGAAAGAATTAAGTGTTTGAAATTTATGAATCAGAAAGATAGAGACTTTTTTTTAGTAAGGTTAGCATTATTAGAAACGTATGACGGTAATAATTGTGATGGTATCAATCGGCTAAGAGAGATTATTCAGTACAAAGAAAGTGAAACACAGGAAGACTATTTTGAGGCAGTAAGAATTTTGGGGGAGTGTCTTTATACTTCAGGTGAGTTGGAAGCGGCAAATGAGACTTTTCAAAAGTGCATTAAAAATAAAACTGGAATGACGGATTTTAAACGAATTAAAGTATTATTAATTGACGTATATCAAATAGTAATGTGCTATATTAGCCGAGGAGATATTGCTAAAGCAAATTCTTTGATTTCCAGTATTCTATCCCAAACAAAAACTTTGGAAAACTATGTTAGAGATGAGGATAATATACTTATTGCTACAAGAGAAAAACTAGTATTATTAAACGAATTATATTGCTTACAAAACAATGTGATTTCGGAAGAAAAATTAACGATCAATCAAATTATAGGAATGAAAAAGCTGATGGAGAGAAAGTTCAGTGAATCTCAATTTGCGTTTACTGAGGACAATTTTTTTGATTGGAATCTTTATTATATCGCCGTAACGTTGATTTTTCTAAAAAAAATTAAAGCCTATTCGGTTGATGAGTCGCCGACTGATGAAGAAACGGTATCGCAGGAATATGTTGATCAAATAATATTAAATGACGACTTTTGGAAGACTTTAAACGCGCTCTCCTGCTCAGAGAATAAAAAAATGAAAGAAATCTGCAACGATGGAAAAGTAAGTTTGCTGAACTTGTTTATACTTTTAGTTGGACTGCAGATAGCTGCAGCACAGGAAAAAAGGGAAAGCGCAACACTGAACGATGTTGACAAAGATTTGCGAAATTGTCTGCAATGCTGCGAAAAGGTGCTGGGACAGGTAGACAGCCTATTGTCGTGCGAAACTGAGCAACCTGGAGCGACAATGATAGATTACTCTGAACTGTCGTTGCTGCTAATCATAGGGATGGACAACAAGGTTTCTCTGGTTCTGGCGCTCCGCGTAATGCGGGCCGTTCTCGTAAGGCTGCGCAGTGACTTGCTGCGAATTCTGGGAGATTTGGATCAAAGCAAAAAAGATAAAGCTGCAGCGTTGGTTTTTGCACAAGAAATGTATGATATTGGGGCATTCTCAGAACAAACGCTAAAGATGTTTGATACAAGAGAAAAGATTAATTTTGTTGCTTCTCTTATGCAAGGAGAAGTTGTGCCGGATATTCAGATCACGATGTGGGGGGAAGAAAATCCCCCCTTATGGGATGACGAAAAGGATCGCATGATTGGCCAGGAGAATCAAGCGTTTTCTTTTGGATCAGAAATCACAAAAGGTACTAATTTGGTGGAGCGCTGGTGGAAACTGACTGGCTTCAGCAGTTTTGGTGAAGAGATCCTTGGTTTTGGTTGGGTCGCAATGTCCAAGCAAAAGGCAGAACTCTCTTTGGCTGTTTCGGATGAACATAGAGGTTGCGGCTATGGCAGAAAGATACTTCGTTATTTAATGAAAGAATGCGACAAAATGTCCGTAAGTCATGTGGATTTGGTTGTCAACGGCAGCAATCCCAATGCGATGATAATGAATAAGTTAGCTTATGCATCAGGGTTTATTGCAAAATCCCCTTACGATGAGCAGCAGGAATTAAATGAAACTCAGGCAAAAGACTTCATTCAGCAAATACAAAAGCGGGATGTGGATTTTACAATTGTGTACCGTAAATACGTTAATCTTAGTGAGGGAGAAGCAGGATGAAAATTACGAGCTTTTTCTTGATGAAAGTGGCAAATTTCAACAGGAACAGCAGGCCGCTGTGCCATCGGCACATACAAAGAAGTACAACTTTAAATTCTTAAAGTTGTACTTCTTTGTTCTTAAAGCTTATTTACTGTAGCAATTCAGATAATGTAACCCGAGTTTTTCGTATTTCTCCAGTACGCCGATAGTATATGCGTATTGGTGGTTGTTTGTATCTAAGCCCTTGCTAACATTTGCTTCTTGCAGGATAGCCTTGATTTCGAAGGTGCGATATCCCAGAAAGATCAGGCGTTTAATTAGTTGCTTAATACGTAATTCCATATTCTCTCCTCCATTCTCAATACTGGTAATCCTGACGTTAAGACGTCATCAGCCGCAAATTACCGTTCGACTATTACCAATGCCGAGTCAGAGTAGCGTTTACATTAGGGTGTCGACCCTATTTACAAAAGCTTAACAGGTTAGTTGGTAAAGTAATTTTTGCATTATACCACGATTGGCGAAAATAGTCAACTTACATTGTATCTGAATTTTATGGAGTGTCAGGCGGACGGGGTTATTGACAACGATAGGGATGCGGAATGCAATGACTTTGGGGGTGAAAGCAAGGGTGCCACGCATTGCAGGAATGCTTGACAATTGATGTGAAATAGGACTTAGGTCTGAAAATATGCAACTTTAGTCCTAAAAAAATGTTGACAATTTTTGGGGAAAGCTATAAAATATAGGAGATAATCAAAATTATTGGCAAACCTATCGAAAGGTGGGGACGCAAAGCTATGGGTCTAAGGACAGATGGTCTATGACTGCCAAGTTGCCGATCCGATAGAGGATTGTATTCTAGCACCGTCTGTCTTTTTAGATGTGTGCTTTTTTGTTTGTCTTCAAGAGAAATAATTTTAGGAGGATAACTGGATGAATTATCAATTTTTACATTAGGCTTGGGGGAATCTATATTGAACAAATAAGAAAAGTATTCTCAGAGCGAACATGAGACGAATTTTTGTTTTGTGGCAGGTTTTCGATCTTTCTAATACCTGAATCTGTGACAACAATATAGAACTCGTTCTAAACTGACAAAATTATGTTATTTGTGATAACGGTTATGAGAAAGGGGGAGTTTGATAGCTCATGTGTGCTAGTTCTGAGCATAAAGGATAAGGGGGATTAAATTTATGAGGTCAATGAATGTGCGGGATGTTGCTCCCGATGCGAAATTAGGCCGCGCAGTTATATCGCCAAAAGGCCAGGTTTTACTGAATGAAGGTACTGAGCTTACTGCTTCACATCTACAAAAATTAAAATCTTGGGGTGTATCCTATATTTATGTTGAGATGAACTCAAACTCGCAGTCAACAAAAAATAGGAAAAGTCTTGCCGAGTCTAAAATTAACGCGTCTAATCTTAGCCCAAACTTGAAAAAATTTCCGGAAGAATATACGACTACCGTCAAAGAAATGAAAGAAATGTTTGATTCAAGTGAATTGGTGGATGTTGTACCATTGAATTGTATTCGGGACTTAATTGATCACACGATTAACGATATTGTCAGAACAGTTTGGGCCTTGCATTATCTGCACGAGCTGCGGCAGAGAAGCGACTCTACTTTTGCACATTCGGTAAATGTGTCGGCGCTTGCTGGAACATTAGGAACATGGCTGAATTACAGCCTTGAGGAACGGAAAAAACTAATATTGACCGGGCTGCTGCACGACTTGGGGAAGTTGTTCTTACCAGTCAATATTTTGGAAAAGCCAAGCAGACTTTCAGTTATGGAGTTCGAAGTAATCAAGAAGCATTCACAGGATGGCTATCAGTTGCTAAAATATAGCGACCAGGTTCCCAGGGAAGTAAAACTTGGGATTTTGCAGCATCACGAACGCTTGGATGGCAGCGGCTATCCTTTTAACTTGAAGGGAAACGAAATTCATCGTTTTGCCAAAATTATTGCTGTTGCAGACATGTATGACGCTATGACTTCCGAGAAGGTCTACCGACAAAAACGGACACCTTTGGAAGCATTTGAAGTAATAAATACAGAAAGCAGCAATAAGCTCGATCCTGGTATATGTAGTATTTTTCTAACAAACATGCCTGGATTTTTTAACTATTTAGAACGCAATAAAAATTTTTAAATAGTATTATCTCAATATTATAGTCTCTCGGTATTTAGAATGTTGTCCCAATTGCGGGAGTACGAGTGTATATTGTGTGGACGGGTTTCAAGACGACGGGGATAGAAGATGGGAGGGGTATTGGAAAGGAGGGATAGTATATCTGGCCGACTACAGGAATACAAGGGACGGTTCTTCTGTGTCCTAAAGTAAGTAATGGTAATACGTCCGTTTGCTTCTTAAAGGGTGTCGGCACCCCGTCCCTTGACACCCATTGAAATCCAGACATCCATTCGAAGAAAAAATTAACAGGCTAATACATGACTCTATTATTTACAATTTAGCTATTTAGCTATATAATAAAATTGCGTTTCGAAAAAGGCTTGTAATGGCTGGTGAAATCAAATGAATGAAAGCGTATTTAAGGCAATGTCCGACTCAACACGCAGAAAAATTATCGAATTATTGAAAGAAGGACCAAAAACAGCTGGTGAAATTGCGGATCACTTTTCACACGCTCAGCCGACAGTTAGTCGTCATTTAAATGTGCTCAAAAATGCACATTTAATTGTCGACCAGCGGGAAGGAACCTTTATTATTTACAGACTCAACACAACAATTTTGCAAGAATGGCTTGCGTGGCTTATTGAACACTTTGGAGGTGGAGATAGTGATGGAAAAGAATAATGCAATGCCTTGGTGGGTTGGCTTGCGTGGGTTTTATCATTAACTATTGGGATTGTAGCTTACACTTATCTTCCCGCACTTGTTGTTGGCAACGCGAGCAGAATAACGCCGCGGTTATTAATAGTTTTGTATGAACCGGCAATCATGCTTGGCATCATTCTCTTATGGCACGTGCTGTGGAGAATTGACCCAAAGAAAAAGAACTACGAGTCCTTTTGGCCGACTTATCGATATGTCGGTGGCGTCATTGTCGTATGTATTAGCTTAATCTATCTAACGATAATTGGTCATGCTTAAAGATCGTGCCTATGCAATTCGTCCCCACTATAATTGGTCTCATGTTTATGCTTATAGCAAATATTTTACCCCGTATTCAACCAAATTGGTGGATCGGATTCCGAACTCCATGGACTTTATCGAGTACGGAATGTTGGAATCGCACACATCGGCTAGGAGGGCAATTAGGCATTCCAATGGGAATTCTGATAATAATTCTTGCCTGGACTCTACCACCAAACGTAATGCTGAAATTTGCTATTCTCATACCGGTACTGCTGTGGGTGCTCATTACAGTTGTGGCTTCGTATTTTTACGCTAAAAAAGAATAAATGGTTAGTCGGTTAGCTCCTCCTTTTTCCTAGACCGTAGATATGATAAAGCTAAACGCTCTTTTGAACTTCTGCCTATGTGAGCGGCCTACTTTCGTGTTTGGTAAAGTGCTACATTTTTTGACAGGAGGAGCAAACCGACTACCCCGTAATTTTTTTAAAAATTGACTGGGACCCTATCCCTAACTAGCGGGATAGGTTTTTTTGTGTTAATTTATCTTTTAATTCTCTATAATACATAAAGCAGGCAAAAACGATAGCAGAATATCCTGCGAAGGGAAATAAGATATTTACTAATTTATCAAAAGGAAAGACTCCGCCAAAGAACATTCCTATAGCAGTTAAAACTATTGCAATGATACTGAATTTTTTAGTTTTATCAGCAGCAAACTTTCTGACAGTCACTAAAAGGAAAGAAGCAACTGCTGAATAGATACATAACACTATTAGTATCGTAAAGATAAATCCTAGAACTGGTGATATGTAATTAGTAATTGCTAACGTAGGAACTTGTTGGCCTACAATCAATTTATAAAAGACAAGCTCGGCTATCACAAGCATAACAATAGCAACAGTAAACGCAATGGACCCAATTACACCCGCGGCTCTGGCTTCTTTTAAACTTTCTGTGGATGCTCCGCATTCAACCTGAAAGGGAATACTAACTATCAAAGCAAGAAACGCGTACAGCACTCCCGACCATGCCCAATTGGAAGAAGCGGTTTTGAACCCTAAGGTCGGCATAAGGTTGTTGGCTTCTGACAATAAATTTGGCTGCCCAAAGAGAGTAATGATCCCGGCAACACCGACTATTATCATAAATAATATTTTTACGGGACCGATTACTCCTATTATGTTGATCAGTTTTTCTACGCCTAATAGTACGGTACCCAAGGCAAGAAGTCCTATAGCCCAGGTGCCTACATATGCAGGAATCCCGTAATATTGATTGATTGTTGCCCCTCCGCCTGCGAGCATAACTACCATTATCCCATATATTAATGCAACACTATACCATATATAAGCTTGGCCTATAACTTTGCCACAATAATACTCATAAACGTCGTAGGGATTCTCAAATTTCTTTTTGTAGCCTATTCCATATAGAATGTAAGTTAAGGAACACGTTAGAACCATAAAGATTAATGCAGCTACAAACCCATTAGTACCACTCGCTGAGAAAAATTGCAAAATTTCCTGTCCCGTAGAGAAACCGGACCCAATCCAATATGCACTCAAAGCTCCAGCAAGAAGGAACACCTTCTTTACACTGATTGACTTATTTTCCATTTTCTCCACTCCTTTCGAATTAATAGCGCAAGGGTTCTCGAGGGCGTTTTATGAATGAATTATTTTCGCATTTATGCTTTAAATAAGTATATTAATGGATCGCGGAGACGCTAAAGACGGGATAGAGGAATTAAATTGACTGATCATATAATCGGCTGTAGAGACGAGATAGGATTTGGAACTAGTTTCCTATCATGATCTTAAGAATTTCAACATCAGTGGATTTCATGCCTTGACGTCCCATACGTCCGATATTTTGAATTGTTTTTTCGTAATCCTTTTCCACGAGTCCTTCTCCGAATGGAAAGACAAGACCTCGTTTTGCCATTTCATAGCCTTGGATGCCAGCATCTACCGCGCTGGAGATCTTTGCTGCACAGGAAGCTTTGGCACCATCACATACGATACCGCCAACAGTACCCAAAGCATTAATGAGGGTCTTTCCGATGACATCATAATCTGCACCATGAAGATAAGCAATGCCACATGCTGCGGCGGCCCCGGCCGATACGGCTCCACAGTAAGCAGATAGATTTCCAATATAACGCTTCTGGTGCAGGGACAGCAGATTTGTTAGAACGAGAGCCCTACAAAGGGTATCCTCAGCGACTTTCAATTCTTCGGCATAAACGACAACCGGCATAGTACAGGTAATCCCCTGGTTCCCGCTTCCTGAGTTGATAACCACCGGGAGGTCACAGCCGTTCATTCTTGCGTCCGAACCGGCCGCGGCAGCCGCTCTTGCCCTGATTCGCACATCTTCTTTGCCCGATTGCATGAGAGTCTGTCCTACCTGAGCACTCCAATTATGCGTTAAGCCTTCTTCCGAAATGGCAGAATTGTAGTTAATTTGCCTGATGATGATTTCTCTAACATCGTCTATGTTTACTTTATTGGCAAATTCTAATATATCTTTGATATTGAGCTTGGACTTATCTCCATACTCTTGAATAGCAATATCAGATTGCTCAAATATCACCTGACCATTTTTTTCAATTCTGGCAATGTGGTTGTGCTTGGTTCTAACTTCCACAGCTGCCGTTTTTTGTCCAGATGACAATTCCGCGCGGATGAAAAGATTCTCTTCTCCTTCTTCCAGCTCACAACGACAGATTCCCTGATTGAATAGCGCTTTGGTTTTATCTATGTCTACCTGTCTCACTTGGCTTATGACCTCAAGCTCCAAGTCGGCTTTTCCAGCAAAGGCCCCTAATATAGCTGCTGCTTCCACTCCTTTCTGGCCACCGGAATTAGGTACGACGACTCCCTTAGCATTTTTGATAATATTGCCGCTGCAGCGAATAACCATTTTTTTTGGCAATTGTCCAAGAACTTCTCTCGCCTTTGCGGCGGTAAATGCAATGGCGATTGGTTCCGTGCATCCCATAGCCGGAATAAGTTCTCCTTTTAATATTTTGATAAAATTGTCATATTGCACCTTATCCACGGTAGATTCTCCTTTTGCAAAGCTCAATTTATTTACCCTTTTTGAAATAGGACATATGACAAGTTTTGCCGCCTTTAGCAATGGTATCTCCCAAATAGAATTCGTAACCCATGGCTTTAGCGATGCTCCTGTCTCCGTCCATAGCCATATCGCATAATTTCTCGCAAGTTGCATCATCAAAGCCTAAATCCTGCCATGCTTTTAACAGTGGGCAGTGGTGGAATTCCAGGTCTACTTTGTCGTCCGTTTTTTTCAGGAATTCAACTTCGAAGGTCTTTACTAATGTGGGGGTTAAGAATGTATCTACAAAGCATGTAACGTTTTCCGGATC
>JAEYSJ010000298.1 GCA_023434855.1 Bacillota bacterium
ACAGGGCGGCATGTTAGACCGCTACACCACAGGGCCGTATTCCGCAGTCACATCAATTATTATATCCTAGCAAACTACTTTTGTCAATATTTTTACAGTTTATTTTATAGCTAAATACTATATCAAAATGTAGCCGCAAATGATATTATAGCAGATATAGTGAAACTGTCAAGTGATTTTGCAATTAACATTTAAGTACCTTTTTAATTGTTTTCATTACTTGCTCAGGATCAAATGGTTTTACGATAAAATCAGAGGCACCGGCTTTAATGGCGTCTGTAATAATTGCCTTTTGGCCTAATGCGGTAACCATAATGATCCTTACCAAAGGGTTTTCTTCATGGATTAACTGAACTGCCTGGATACCATCCATTTTCGGCATGGTTATATCCATTGTAATCAAATCCGGCTTGCATTCACGGTACATTTGCACTGCCTGTTTACCATCACCGGCCTCGCCAACAACGTCATAGCCATGATCGGTAAGCAGTTTTTTCAATATCATACGCATAAAAGCAGAATCATCACAGATCAATATCTTTGCCATATTACTTTCCTCCTTAAAACTGCGATCTGTTTTTGATTAACCTGTTGAACTATATATTCACGACGAAGATATGATTAAAAAAATATAGTAACTAATCAAGGAGGTAAATCAAAATATAATTTAACTAACGATCAAATGTCGCATGGCTTCTAGTTTATCCTTAAGACAGGCATTTATTTTTTCCTTTAATTCATCAAGTGTATTTGAATCAAACTCTGCCGCCATTTGTGGAGTTCGTCTAATACGAATTTCTCCAAAAAACTCATCACGGTAAATATTATAATTGATAATAAGATTACTTTCACTGTCAAAATCACTATAATCAATGATTATATATGAGCCATTAATTGCTTTTACAGGCTCACACGGTCTAATAAAAAGTTTAAACCCGGAAATTTCTGGCGGTAATTCAAAACCAAAAGGCCATTCAATTATTTTTTTATCAATAAAGATGCTCTCAACAGTGCTTGGGTCAAAAGAGTCCAACCGCGTCAATGTGTATTCCAGCCGTTCTGACAGTATCTGTTCTAACACCGGAAGACTGCCGGCAAAAAAATTAATGTCACAATACTCAGTTAGACCAATGACAACATTGGCCAAATACTCTTTAGTAGCTTTATCATACATTACGGAGAAATTTCTATACGCCTCAGGCTTATTATAGGAAAAAATGCGATAGCGTGTACCACATGTACTCAATTCTAAATTTAACGTAAAGCCCGCTAATTCTTTAGGCAGCTTGTGTAAATACAGCCAGTTTTGTACCTGCTCAATAATTTTTTCCATATACCATTCTCTACTCCTATTTTTCTTATTCTGTAGATAACAAAAAAAACCTGCAAACTACAGGAGCTAAGATTTTCTGTATTTAGAATATTGCCAAATTCCGGCGATGTTATAAGAATAAAAGACGCCAAATAATATGGCGTCTTACAATGTCTTCTGGCAGGGGCAGAAGGACTTGAACCCTCAACCAACGGTTTTGGAGACCGCTACTCTACCAATTGAGCTATACCCCTAATGGAGCGGAAAACGAGATTCGAACTCGCGACCCTCGCCTTGGCAAGGCGATGCTCTACCGCTGAGCTACTTCCGCAAATCTAACACAATCGCTATGACACAAAAAATATTATATAGAATAAATATTATATTGTCAATCGTTTAATTCTTCTGGCAGGGGCAGAAGGACTTGAACCCTCAACCAACGGTTTTGGAGACCGCTACTCTACCAATTGAGCTATACCCCTGTATGGAGCGGAAAACGAGATTCGAACTCGCGACCCTCGCCTTGGCAAGGCGATGCTCTACCGCTGAGCTACTTCCGCATAATGGCGACCCGGAAGGGACTTGAACCCTCGATCTCCGCCGTGACAGGGCGGCATGTTAACCACTACACCACCGGGCCAGAATTTGCAACCAGATTTATATAGTAACATGCAACCTTAGTTTTTTCAATATTTCCTATTAACCCTTTAAGCGAGTTATTAAAGATTATCGCAAAATTGCTCCCTGTTAGTAGCTATTTTAAACGGGTTTATTTGAAATTTCAGAGCAACTTGAATGCCTTATGTTAACTATTTTACTAGCAATCGGTAGAAAGGGGGAACAGGACTCTAGCACTTGCGACAGATGGCAGCGAAATCCTGTCCCCCCCTTTCTACCAGACTGACTAGCCACAGATATATTACAATTTCCGGCTGCCGCGTTTAGTAACCGGCTGGCCTGACTGGCAAAGGGGACAGTCTTCCGGCTTATATGCAGGAACAGTGAGATGTAATAATGCCTGTGCAGGAATGCCAAAATCCGCTTTGCCGCCACTGCGGTCCACAAGCATACCAACACCCACCGGCACACCGCCATGCTCGCGAACAACATTAATAACTTCCTGAACCGAACCACCTGTTGTTACAATATCTTCGACTATTAACACACGTTCGCCTGGTTTGATTACAAAACCGCGCCTGAGCGTCATTTTGCCGTTCTCACGTTCAGTAAAAATAGCACGAGTACCAAGATTTTTCCCTACCTCATGGGCTAACAGCACTCCGCCGGTTACCGGACCGACTACCAATTCCACTTTATCTTCGGAAAACCTATTTGCTAAAGCTGCACATAATTTAGCAGTGTGCTCCGGGTACTGCAGCACCTGAAACTTTTCCACATATAAAGGACTATGCAGCCCTGATGTTAATAAAAAATGTCCTTCAAGTATGGCTCCTGTGTCAATAAACAACTGGCGTACTTCGGACTCATTCATTTATACATCCCTCATTTCTGCCAAAATTGCTGCCGCTGCCGCCCTGGGATCTGCCGCAGCAGTGATGGGCCGGCCAACTACCAATTGACTGGCGCCGTTTTTCAGTGCGCCGGCCGGAGTAGCAATACGGCTTTGATCGTTAACTGCCGCCCCCTGCGGCCTTACGCCGGGTGTTACAATAATAAAGTCATTACCGCAGGCAGCACGGATCATTGCCGCTTCCTGTGGTGAAGCCACAACCCCGTCAATTCCTGCTGTTTGCGCCAGACGGGCCAAATTTACCACTTGTCCGGGTATATCTGTGCTATAACGCAAATTAGTCCATTCAGCATTATCAATACTTGTTAATATCGTAACCGCGATAAGCCTGGGACGCTGTATACCCAGCATTTCCGCCTTATTCGCTACCGCCTGACTGGCTGCTTTCATCATCGCCAAACCGCCTGAGGCATGGATATTGAGCATGGAAGCTCCCAGGGTTGTCAGTGCCGCCAACCCATTAGCAACTGTATTAGGGATATCATGCAGTTTTAAGTCAAGGAAAATATCTTTCCCTTGCTCCTTAAGATAAGTAATAACCTCACTGCCAACACTGTAAAAAAGCTCCATACCGACTTTATAATAACTTACACTATCTCCTAGTTCTTCAACCAACTGCCGTACTCTGGACATTGCCGAAACATCGAGAGCTACGATCAGCCGTTTGTCACCTGCCATCAAATCACCTCTGGTGAGGCTTGTTTATAACATTTTTAAACAGCCTCATTATATTAATGTTGAGTTTTTTGAAACACGCTCTCTTATTAGCCTAGCTTTACTTTGCCTACCAACTCACTAATATGTGATAACCCGTGTTCGACCAGGTAGTCTTGCAGGCCTTCTGCGACCGCAACGGCAGCCCGGGGATTGACAAAATTGGCTGTACCCACAGCCACAGCACTGGCGCCGGCCAGCAAAAATTCAAGGGCATCTTCAGCAGTCATAATGCCGCCCATCCCGATAACCGGTACCTGTACAGCTTTCGCAACCTGCCACACCATCCTTACAGCAACCGGCTTGACGGCAGGACCCGACAGACCGCCAACGACATTGCCCAGCACCGGTCGCCAACTATGTACATCAATAACCATGCCCAAGAGTGTATTAATCAACGATATGGCATCAGCCCCGGCAGTCTCCACCGCCTTGGCCATTGATACAATATCAGTGACATTTGGTGATAATTTCATAATTACCGGCAGTTTGCTATGGTTTTTCACCATACGCGTCACCGCAGCGGCGCTATCCCGGTCAGTGCCAAAAGCAATCCCGCCTTGTTTGACATTAGGACAGGAAATATTCACCTCAAGCGCAGCTATCCCGGGAACATTAAGGAGCTCCGCCAACTCCCCGTATTCTTCTACCGTATTGCCGGAAATATTAACAATAACCGGCGATTCATACCGCATCAGCCGGGGCAGAATATCGGATAAAAACTTTTCAACCCCAGGATTTTCCAAGCCAATGGAGTTCAGCATTCCGGCCGGCGTCTCCGCAATACGCTGCCCGCTGTTGCCTGCCCGTGGCTTGAGAGTCGTGCCTTTAACAACAATCGCGCCCACTTGGTTTAAATCCATGAAATCGTCATATTCCAGACCGAAACCAAAAGTTCCTGACGCCGTCATTACCGGCGTTTTCATTTTTATCCCGGCAATATTGATATGCAGCATTTCATTCAACCTGCATCCTGCTCCCTGTCCGCTCATGGCATTACCTCCCCGGCCCAGAACACCGGTCCGTCACTGCAGATCTTCCGTCTGGTTCCGTCATTGGCAGCGCAAGTACATGACAGGCAGCCACCAATCCCACAAGCCATATGCTCTTCCAGGGAAACCTGGCATGGAACTCTGAATTGTTTGGCAATAGCAGCTGTTCCTTCCATCATGGGCCGCGGACCACAGGTGTATATCATATCAAAATTACCCTTCTCTAAAAGCCCCGGCAGCGCCTCTAAGGCAACACCACGAATGCCTAAAGTTCCATCATCGGTGGTAATATGAATATTTTGGCAAAGCTTTTCAAAGATAGCAGGCCAAAACATTTCCTGCCTGGTTCGTCCTCCCATTAGTATTTCCATTGGTCTGGGACATAATGTCCGCGCCAGATATACCAGGGGTGCCAGCCCCATACCGCCGCCTACCAATAGCGGATGCTCACATTCCAGATTGAATCCATGACCAAGCGGCCCCAGGCAATCAATGAAAGCGCCTGTCGGCAATTTAGCCAAACAGGCTGTTCCGACACCAACAATGCGGTAAATTACCGTAATTGTTCCGGCATTTCTGTCTACATCGGCAATACTAAGGGCACGTCGCAAGAGCGGCTGATAACTGTCAGCCACCCTGATGTGCGTAAACTGGCCGGGTTCGGCCTGGACAGCTATTTCCGGAGCTTTAAATGTTAATTGTTTAACCATATTGCCAATGTCTTTATGCTCCACAATGACTGCCTGAACTACTTTCTTAGACAAGTCCGTCGCCTCCGCCTACATAATCCTGAAGAGCCAGCACATACACCAACCGGCGTTCCCGCATAAAAGTAAGCACACTTAAAACTTCCTTTGCTGTATCC
>JAEYSJ010000301.1 GCA_023434855.1 Bacillota bacterium
CAGCAATACTGCCGGAGGGGAAACCGGTTTCGACACCGGCGGTGACGGTGGCAGTATTGCCGAACAGGCTGCCCAGGCGCTTGGGGCTTTAGGGTACAGCCAGGCGGAAATAATGCCTGTTTTACGCAGCCTCGGGCAGGGTGTCCAGTCGGTGGAGGAAATGATTAAACTGGCACTTAGGGAGTTTAGCAGGAGGTAATATATAGAAATGGAAGAAAGAGTAGTTGCCGGCAATGAGCAGGAAGTCGATAATTGGCAGTACAGTTTGCGTCCGCGCCGGTTGGAAGAATATATAGGGCAAGATCAGGTTAAGAATAACCTTTCGATATTTGTCAAAGCGGCTTTGTCCCGCGGCGAAGCTTTGGATCATGTTTTGCTGTACGGACCACCAGGGTTGGGGAAGACTACACTTGCGGGAATTATTGCCAATGAACTGGGGGTCAATTTTCGTATTACATCAGGGCCGGCGATTGAACGGCCGGGAGATTTGGCTGCATTACTGACAAATCTGGGCGAAAAAGACGTGTTGTTTATTGACGAAATCCATCGTTTATCCAGGAGTGTGGAGGAAGTTTTGTACTCGGCAATGGAAGACTATGCCCTGGATATTATTATCGGTAAAGGGCCAAGTGCCAGGTCGATCCGTTTAGATTTGGCTCCCTTTACCCTAGTGGGGGCTACAACCAGGGCCGGAGCCCTGGCTTCACCGCTTAGAGACCGTTTTGGTGTCATTTGTCGTTTAGAATATTATCAGCCGGAGCATCTTATATGTATTGTTAAGCGGGCAGCGGAAATATTAAATATTGCGATAGAGGAACGGGGTGCCAAGGAGATTGCCAAGCGTTCCCGCGGTACGCCGCGAATAGCCAACCGTCTGTTAAAACGGGTCAGGGATTATGCGCAAATTGCCGGGGACGGTGTAATAACCGATAGTGTTGCTGATAAAGCCTTGGCCATGCTGGAGGTGGATAAGTGTGGTCTTGATAAAACCGACCGCAGCATGCTGCTGACAATCATTCAGAAATTTGAAGGCGGTCCGGTTGGTCTTGACACCCTGGCTGCTGCTATCAGTGAGGAAACTGATACAATTGAAGATGTATATGAGCCCTTTCTGCTGCAATTGGGTTTTTTAAACCGTACACCCCGCGGGCGGGTAGCGACAGCAGCTGCCTACCGGCACTTAGGGGTGCCGCAAGACAAAGAAAAGCAAATGAAGCTGCTATAAGGAGTAAGGATATGCGTCTGCTTTTACATACCTGCTGCGGGCCGTGTGCGGCCTTTCCGGTCAAGTATCTGCGCGAGCAGCAGTACGATGTTGCAGGTTATTTTTATAATCCCAATATTCATCCTTACAAGGAATATGCACGCCGTTTGGATGCATTGCGGGAGTTCGCCGGCAAGACTGATTTAGAATTGATCATTGATGACCGGTATACTTTAGAGGAATTTTTGAGCAAAGCGTTGAATGCTGCTGACAGGTGCAGTATGTGTTATGAGCTCAGGCTGCGGGCGGCAGCGCGTGTGGCTAAGGAAAATAATTTTGACTGTTTCAGCACCACCTTGCTGGTCAGCCCATATCAAAAACATGAAGCTATTCGGGAGATAGCGGAGCAAGTTGCGCTGGAGGAACAAATTCCTTTTTGTTATCATGATTTTCGTCCTGGCTGGCAGGAAGGGGTAAAAATAAGCAAAGAATTGGAATTGTACCGTCAGCCTTATTGCGGCTGCATCTTCAGTGAAAAAGAACGTTATTTAAAGCCACGAAAAGGGAGTGGTTAGCCTGTTCGGTTTTGATTCTTTGGGCAAAACAATCATGGTTTTTGGGGTTATTCTTTTGCTTGTTGGGGCGCTCTTGCATTTTGGCGGCAAATTTTTCAGCCTCGGGCGCCTGCCGGGAGATATCCATATTGAAAAGGAAAATTTTAGTTTTTACTTTCCTCTTGCTACCTCTATCTTGCTTAGCATAATTCTTACTGTCATACTTAATATTTTTTCGCGGCGGTAATGGCGGTATAGTGAAAGGGAGTTTGTTATGAAAAGATATCTACACTTGCTAATCTTATGGGTTCTTTTAGTTATGTTTCCTGTTTCATCTCATGCTCAGTCGGTAGAAGATTATAGCAAACAGCCTAATATACGGGTGGGAATCTGGTCAAATCAACCTAGTATTCTTATAACCGCCGATTCAAATTTTAAAGTTGTTGACAGTGATACAAGGAAAGTTCTGGGCCAGTTTGCCGGTAAAGAAAAAATAGCTATAGCGGTTAAAGAAGGCAATGTTATGCTGAATGGAGCTGTCGTTACCGCAAATAAACTGAGTGTATTAGATGGCAGTGACAGCTATATTGAAGTTAACAAACGTCACTACCGCGGTGATGTTGAAATTCATCGAACTTATGGAAAACGCGGCTTGACTGTGGTAAATTCTCTGCCTTTAGAACAATATCTCTATGGGGTGCTTCCCAAGGAGATTTCTCCCGATTGGCCGGTAGAAGCTGTTAAGGCCCAGGCGGTAGCCGCCCGGACTTATGCCTTATACAATATGAACAAGTTTAAAGAAGATGGCTATGATGTGGATGCCAGCAATGAATGTCAGGTATACGGTGGCCGGGAAAGTGAATCATTACGGACTACTCAGGCTGTCGATGCAACACAGGGAAAGGTTATTTTATATCAGGGCAAACCTATTCAAGCCTTCTTTCACAGTAGTTCCGGCGGATATACCGAAAACAGTGAAAATATTTGGGGTACATATTATCCTTATTTACGCGGCGTTGCTGATTTCGACCAAAACACGCCTAATTTTAGCTGGGAAAAACATTTGACGCCTGCTCAGTTAAGTGAAGCATTGGACAAAGCGGGTTATAATATTGGCAAATTGCAGTCGATAGAACTTTCCCCTTTTAAGTCCCAGCCTGTCAGTGCCTTTGACCGCGGTGTTTCGGGCCGGGTAACCTCGATACAAATTAGCGGCGATAAAGGCCGGGTTCAGCTGACCGGCAATAAGCTGCGCAGCATTTTGTCTTTAAACAGTACATTATTCGATATTAAAGTCATTGTACCGGTGCTGAAAACTATAGAATTTGAAATTACCGACAATGCAGGTGACCGGGAAACCAAGAGTGTGGAAATCAATGCGAAGCCTGCTCAGGAAAAAGCATTTTTAGGCAAAGAGGCAATCCATCGTATAAGTGGTAATGCCAATGAGACAATAGTTTTTAGCGGCTTTGGCTGGGGCCATGGTTTGGGAATGTCCCAATGGGGTGCTAAAGTTATGGCCGAGAAGGGGCCGCAGGGCGATACCGCATATTTTAAAGAGATATTGAGACACTATTATCAAGGTGTTGAAATTGAAAAAATTTATTAGATCTTTTCTTTATAAGGAGTTTCCGTTTCATGCTGTTAACCGACTTTGATTATTATTTACCTGAGGAACTAATAGCCCAACACCCGTGCGAATCACGCGATCATTCCCGTCTGCTGGTTTTAGACAAAGAGACGGGGACTATTTGTCACAAGCATTTTTTTGACTTGCCTAAATACTTGCAGCCAGGAGATACCCTGGTTTTTAATGATACGAAAGTAATCCCCGCCAGGCTGATAGGTGCCAAAAAGGATACCGGCGGAAAAATTGAAGTGTTTTTGCTCAGCCGCAAAACAGGGGATGAATGGGAGGCATTAGTGAAACCGGGTAAAAAGGCACGACCGGGCACAGTGGTAGAATTCGGTGATGATTTGCGTTGTGAGATAGTGGCTGCTACCGATTTTGGCGGGCGAATTGTCCGCTTTATTTTTCGGGGAATTTTCGAGGAAATATTGGATAAACTGGGTGAGACTCCCCTGCCGCCGTATATCAGGGAACAGCTGCAGGATAAAGAGCGCTACCAAACTGTCTATGCGCGGGAACGTGGCTCGGCAGCCGCACCCACTGCCGGCCTGCATTTTACCAAAGAATTAATGCAGCATATCCAGTGTCAAGGCGTAAATCTGGCCTTTGTTACTTTGCATGTCGGGTTAGGGACATTCCGGCCGGTTAGCGCTTTGGATATTACCAGGCATGTCATGCATAAGGAATATTATAGTGTGTCTGCTGAGACTGCTAATATTATCAATGATACAAAAAAAATGGGGAAACGGGTCATCGCTGTAGGTACAACGGCTATCCGTACTCTGGAAACGACTGGAGTCAACGGGTTTATTGAGCCTGGCAGCGGGTGGACAGACATTTTCATTTATCCGGGATATAATTTTAAAATTATTGATGCAATTATAACCAATTTTCATTTACCGAAATCAACCTTGCTAATGTTAATAAGCGCGTTCGCCGGCCAGGAACGGGTAATGGCCGCTTACCGGGAAGCAGTAAAAGAACGGTATCGCTTTTTTAGCTTTGGTGATGCTATGTTGATTATCTGAGTGTGGAAAGCGATAATGGGAGGAACTTAGATGGCTATAACCTATGAACTTATTAAACGCTGTTCGAAAACCGGAGCGCGCGCTGGTAGGTTATATACACCGCACGGTATTTTTGATACGCCAATTTTTATGCCGGTAGGCACCCAGGCTACGGTAAAAGCAATGTCGCCTGATGAGCTAAAAGCTATGGG
>JAEYSJ010000314.1 GCA_023434855.1 Bacillota bacterium
CTTATCACCCCGATCGCAATCGAAGAAGGCCTGCGATTTGCTATCCGCGAAGGCGGCCGTACCGTTGGTGCCGGCGTGGTAACTGCCATCAGCGAGTAATTAATTGCCAAGGGCGGATTGGCGTCCGCCCTTGGATATACATTAGTGTAAAGAGGCTGTTTAAAAATGTTCAGATGCGAGGCGCTCTGACGTTCTGGTTGAGCTCGTTCTACCTGAATAGTTCGTGCGGGGATTACTCCGCGCCGCGTACGTAGTTGTACGCCCGCACAGGCAGAACAAGCAGTACTGAGAAATCGGTTACTCAACTTACTGAGGGGGATAAAAGCCTGTTCGAAAGAACGTGCAAGTAACCGCAAGAGCACGTTCTGATTGAGAACGATCTGCCATCGCAGTTTGTTATTATGCGAATTGCTAACGATATTTGTACGGCGCAGCAGATGGGCGTTTTGAAACAGCCTCGCAAAGCGATGACGTGGAAGGTTGCCTGGACTTAGCAGGGAAATTTCCGCGGAGAATGTCCAGTTCAAGAAACCGGGCGATAAGGAGGAATTATATATGGCTAAACAGCAGAAAATCAGAATTAGGCTAAAGGCCTATGATCATAAAGCGCTTGATCAAAGCGCGGCAAGAATTGTTGATACCGCTAAAAGAACAGGTGCTTTAGTTTCTGGTCCTATTCCACTTCCCACTGAGAAAAATATTTTTACTATTCTGCGTTCACCCCATGTCAATAAGGATTCAAGGGAACAGTTTGAAATGCGTACCCATAAGCGTCTTATTGATATAATCGAGCCGACTTCGAAAACAGTGGATGCTTTAATGCGTCTTGATTTGCCGGCTGGTGTGGACATCGAAATCAAACTGTAGGAGGAGGTGGCAATAATGGCTAAAGGAATTTTAGGTAAAAAACTTGGTATGACGCAAATCTTCACCCAGGAAGGGAAAGTACTTCCCGTTACTGTGGTTGAAGCCGGACAAAGCGTTGTGCTGCAAAATAAAAATGTTGAAAATGATGGCTATAATGCGGTGCAACTGGGTTTTGGCGCCGTTAAAGATAAAAAGGTAACCAAGCCGATGAAAGGGCATTTTGCTAAAGCCGGTGCTAAACCTGTGAAATTCATCCGCGAATTAAGGTTGCCAGGTCCATCCGAATATACTGAAGGTCAAATGATTGATGCCGATATATTTGCTGAGGGTGAATTGGTTGATGTAACCGGTACCGCTAAGGGCAAAGGTTTTGCCGGCGGCATTAAACGCCATAACTTCAGACGCGGACCAATGGGCCACGGTTCCAAGTCCCATCGCGAACCCGGTACAATCGGTCCCCGGATGAGCGGCGGCGGCGGCAAAGTATTTAAAGGTAAAAAATTACCGGGCCGTATGGGTGGCCATAAAGTTACTGTACAGCGTCTAAGCATTGTCAGAGTGGATAAAGACCGCAACCTGATTTTGATCAAAGGCGCCATTCCCGGACCGAAAGGTAGTTTTGTAATCGTCAAAAATACCGTGAAGCCGGGAAAATAGTCTCGTGAGTTCGTTATTCGTGTGTTTAAGCTCGTCGGAATTTGCAATGCAAGTCCCGCATTTCGAGTCTTGAATATCGAACTGCGAGCATCGAAAGGAGGATGTGCTATATGCCGAAAGTAGCAGTATATGATATTACCGGCAAAGAGACCGGTGAGATTGAATTGAATGATAATGTTTTTGGCGTGGAGATGAATGAAGCCGTACTGCATCAAGCTGTGGTAATGCAGCTTGCCAGTCAGCGGTTAGGCACAGCTGCTACCAAGACTAGAGGAGTAGTGCGTGGCGGTGGCAGAAAGCCCTGGAAACAAAAAGGTACCGGCCGGGCGCGTTCCGGCAGCACCCGTTCGCCAATCTGGGTGGGCGGTGGTACTGTGTTTGGTCCGCAACCTCGCTCCTATGCTTTTAAAATGCCAAGAAAACAACGCCGTCTGGCTATCAAATGTGCGTTGAGCGCAAAAGTTAAAGCCGGAGAATTGATGGTAGTGGAAGATATCAGCTTCGCACAGCCGAAAACCAAAGATGTAGTAAAAATGCTGGGCAATTTTAACGCAACTGATGATAAGGCTTTAATTGTTACAGGCGAAGTTATTGAAACGGTGGAAAAGTCATCCAGAAATATTCCTGGAGTTAAAGCCATTGCGTCCCAGGGACTTAATGTCTATGACCTCTTGTATCACAATAAGGTGCTTGTTACCAAAGATGCAGTCACCCGTATTGAGGAGGTGCTGGCATAATATGAATCCGCGCGATGTATTACTTCGTCCGCTAATTACTGAAAAGACCACCAGTATGATGCAGGATAATAAATATACTTTTATTGTTCCGCTGACAGTTAATAAAGTACAGGTGCGTCAAGCAGTTGAGCAAATCTTTAAAGTAAAAGTACTGGCGGTAAATACTATCCGCGTTATGGGTAAAACCAAGCGGATGGGCCGCACACAAGGTAAGCGTCCTGATTATAAAAAAGCAATCGTTAAATTGGCTCCTGGCCAACGTATCGAATTCTTTGAAGGTGTATAATCTAAAAATTGGTAAAAAGGAGGGGCGACAATGGCGGTAAAAACCTTTAAACCATATGCTCCCGGTAGAAGATTCATGACGGTGTCGAGTTTCGAAGACATCACCACCGACAAACCGGAACGTTCGCTTGTTGAACGCTTGCAAAAACATGCCGGCCGCAACCAACAAGGCCGTCTGACTGTACGACATCAAGGCGGCGGCCATAAGCGCCTGTATAGAATAATTGATTTTAAACGAAACAAAGATGGCATTCCTGCTAAAGTAGCAACCATCGAGTATGATCCTAACCGTTCGGCCCGTATTGCTCTTTTGCACTATGCAGATGGAGAGAAACGCTATATTCTGGCTCCAAATGGACTAAATGTGGGCGATACTATTACAAGTGGCCCGGAGGCGGATATCAAGGTAGGCAATGCACTGCCGCTTAAGAATATTCCGGTAGGTACTTTGTTGCACAACATTGAGATGAAAATCGGCAAAGGCGGTCAAATGGTGCGTTCAGCAGGTGCTGCTGCACAACTTATGGCCAAAGAAGGGGATTATGCCCTTTTGCGTTTGCCGTCCGGCGAACTTCGTAAAGTGCACATTAATTGCAAAGCTACTGTTGGCCAGGTAGGCAACTTGGAGCATGAGAATATTACTATCGGTAAAGCCGGCCGTTCACGCTGGATGGGTATTCGTCCTGCTAACCGTGGTGTGGCAATGAACCCGATCGACCATCCGCATGGCGGTGGCGAAGGCCGTTCACCTGTAGGCCGCAAGCATCCTGTAACTCCTTGGGGCAAGCATGCTATGGGTGCCAAGACCCGCAGGACAAAAGGCTCGGATAAGTGGATTGTTAAGGGACGGACGAAGTAAGGGTAAAGAAAGGAGGACAATCTGGTGTCAAGATCGATTAAAAAAGGACCTTACGTTCATGAAAGCGTAATGAAGAAAATTGATGCTATGAATGCTAAGAATGAAAAAAAGGTTATCAAGACTTGGTCACGTAGTTCTACCATTCTTCCCAATTTTGTCGGTCACACTATTGCGGTGCATGACGGCCGCAAACATGTGCCGGTATATATAACAGAAGACATGGTGGGACATAAACTGGGAGAGTTTGCACCTACTCGCACATTCAAAGGGCATGGCGGTCATTCCGAAAGATCGACAGCACTTAAATAGACGGTTTCACATTAAAAAGAGAGACTGTTTTACGGATGGACGTTAGAAAACAGGCTCTACAGGAGTTTGAAATGGTTGCCGAAAGGGGGCTAACAGAATGCAGACCGAAGCTAAGGCAGTTGCCACATATATTCGTATCGCGCCGCGCAAATTGCGTATTGTAATTGATTTGATCCGCGGCAAAAACATTGACGAAGCTTTTTCAATTTTAAAATATACCCCGAAAGTAGGGTCTGAAGTTATTGAAAAAGTTCTAAAATCAGCTGTTGCCAATGCTGAGCACAATTATGACATGAATAGCGACAATCTTTATGTTGCCGCCGCATATGTAGATCAGGGACCAACCCTGAAACGGATTCATCCACGGTCACGCGGACAGGCTTTTAAGATTTTAAAGCGAAGCAGTCATGTTACTGTAGTTGTCAAAGAAAGATAATTGGTAAAGGAGGGAAAAAATAGTGGGTCAAAAAGTCAATCCGCATGGTCTGAGAATAGGCATTATTAAAACTTGGGATGCCAAGTGGTATGCTGACAAGGACTATGCTAAAAATTTACATGAAGATCTCAAAATCCGTAAGTTTTTGAAGGGAAAGACCTATGCCGCAGGTGTTTCCCAAATTCATATAGAACGTGCCGCAAACCGAGTAAAAGTTACTATTCATACGGCTAAACCCGGTATGGTTATCGGTCGTGGCGGTTCAGGCATTGAAGAATTGAAAAAAGCATTAAAGAAATTAACCGAGAAGCAGATTGAAGTTAATATTGCCGAAATTAAGCAAGCTGAACTAGATGCCACTTTAGTAGCGGAAAACATCGCTTCCCAACTGGAAAGACGTATTGCTTTTCGCCGGGCGATGAAACAATCTGTTAGCCGTACAATGCGCATGGGCGCAAAAGGGATTAAGGTAATGGTAGGTGGACGTTTGGGCGGTGCTGAGATTGCCCGTACTGAAAGCTATCGTGAAGGCAGTATTCCTTTGCATACTTTACGGGCTGACATTGATTATGGAACTGCCGAAGCTCATACTACGTACGGTCGTATTGGCGTAAAAGTATGGATCTATAAAGGCGAGATCCTGCCGGAGGCTAAAAAGACAGTAGAAGCTAGGAAAACCGCTGCCGTTGTTGAAGGGAGCGAGCAATAATGTTATTACCAAAAAGAGTAAAACATCGTAAGCAATTTCGAGGCCGCATGACTGGTAAAGCCAATAGAGGCAATACCGTGACTCATGGCGAATTCGGTCTGGCTGCGTTAGAGCCAGCCTGGATTACAAACCGTCAAATTGAAGCTGCCCGTATCGCCATGACCCGTTATATTAAACGTGGTGGTAAAGTATGGATTAAGATTTTCCCCGATAAGCCGATTACTGCTAAGCCGGCAGAAACCCGGATGGGCAGTGGTAAAGGATCACCGGAATACTGGGTAGCAGTAGTTAAGCCGGGACGGGTAATGTTTGAAATGGATGGCGTTCCTGAAGAAATAGCAAGAGAAGCTATGCGCTTGGCTGCTCATAAACTTCCAATTAAAACAAAGTTTATTAAACGGGAAGAAGCAGCTGGAGAGCAGGCTGAAGTGGGTGGTGAAGTAGATGAAGGCTAAGGACGTCCGCGATATGAGCGAAACTGAACTTAATCAAAAACTCGCTGGATTAAAGGATGAATTATTTAATCTCAGATTCCAGCTTGCAACAGGCCAACTGGAAAATCCTATGCGGATTAAAGAAGTCAAAAAGACCATTGCCCGCATCAAAACTATTCAGCGTGAACAGGAAATAAAGGCTCAGCAAGCCTAAAAGAATAAACTCTCATTCAGTAAAGAGGTTGTTTATAAATGCACAGATGCGAGGCACTCTGACGTTCTGTTGAGGTTGTTCTACCAGAGTAGTCTGTGCGGGGATTGCGTGGCGCCGCGTACTGAGTTTGTACGCTCGTACAGGCAAAATAAGTATAACTGGGAAATCGGTTACTAAATTTACTGATGGAACAGAAGCCTGTTCGAAAGAACGCGCAAGCAACCGCAAGAGTAACGAAGCAGATGGGCGTTTAGAAACAGACTCCTAGTATCATGGAAGGAGGCTACTAGCACGTGACCGAAAGAAATGAGCGTAAAACCCGGATTGGTAAAGTAGTTAGCGACAAAATGGAAAAAACTGTGGTCGTTGCTGTAGAACGTTTAGTACAGCACCCACTGTATAAAAAGTCCGTTAAACAGACCGTTAAGTTTAAAGCCCATGACGAAAACAATGACAGCCATATCGGCGATACTGTAGAAATCATGGAAACTCGTCCGCTGTCTAAAGATAAGCGCTGGAGAGTTGTGGAGATTATTGCAAGAGCGAAATAATCTCGAAAGGCGAGTGTTCGAAGTGCGATATTCGATCCTCGCGCAGCGCACTTCGCGTTTCGAAAAGGAGGGATAACAATGATTCAACAGCAAACAATGCTAAACGTTGCCGACAATACCGGTGCGAAGCAAATTATGTGCATTCGGGTGTTGGGCGGTTCTTTCCGTAAGTATGCCAACATTGGTGACGTTATCGTAGCCGCAGTGAAAGACGCTTCTCCTGGCGGTGTGGTGAAAAAAGGTGATGTGGTAAAAGCGGTAGTTGTTCGCTCCCGCAAGGGCCTGCGTCGTCCAGACGGTTCGTATATTCGTTTTGACGAAAATGCCGCAGTTGTTATAAAGGAAGATAAAAGCCCCAGAGGTACCCGTATATTTGGACCAGTAGCGAGAGAACTGCGTGAGAAGGATTTCATGAAAATAATCTCACTGGCTCCGGAAGTAATCTAAGGTAGGAGGTGTCCGGAAAGTGTCTTTAGCAAATAAATTGCATGTCAAAAAAGGTGACACCGTGGTCGTGTTGTCCGGTAAAGACAGAGGCAAAAAAGGCAAAATAATTGAAGCATTGCCCAAGGCAAGCAAAGTTGTGGTTGAAGGCGTTAACAAAGTTAAGCGTCATACTAAGCCCAGTCAAAAGATGCCTCAAGGCGGAATATTGGTAAAAGAAGCACCAATGAATTCTGCTAAAGTTATGCTTGTTTGCCCTGAGTGTGATAAACCCACCCGCATTAAGAAAACATTACTAGCAAATGGCGCCAACGCGCGTGTATGCAAAAAATGCGGCGAAATTATCGATAAAGATAAATAAACACGCAGAAAGGAGGTAACTATACATGGCCAGATTAAAAGAGAAGTATATTAATGAAGTGACAAAGGCCTTAATGGAAAAATTCGGCTATGAAAATGTCATGGAAATTCCTAAAATAGAAAAAGTTGTCCTCAATATGGGCGTCGGCGAGGCTGTTGGCAATCCTAAGGTGTTGGATGCAGCAGTAGGTGATATGACCATTGTTTCCGGTCAAAAACCGGTAGTCACCCGTGCAAAAAAATCAATTGCGGCATTTAAAATTCGTGAAGGTATGCCGATCGGAGCCAAGGTTACCCTGCGTGGCGAACGGATGTATCAATTTATAGATAAATTGTTCAACGTTGCCCTGCCGCGTGTGCGTGACTTCCGCGGCGTTAGCCCGCGCGCTTTTGATGGTCGTGGCAATTACACTCTGGGTGTGAAAGAACAGCTGATTTTCCCGGAGATTGAATATGATAAGGTTGACAAAATTCGCGGTATGGACATTATTATCGTAACAACCGCCAAGACTGATGAAGAAGCACGAGAACTTTTAAGACTTATGGGTATGCCGTTTAGTGCTTAAGAAGGAGGGACACTTGTGGCCAAAAAGGCTTTGATTGAGAAATGGAAGCGTGAACCGAAATTCAAAGTGCGCAAATATAATAGATGTAAAATTTGCGGGCGCCCCCATGGTTACCTGCGTAAATTTGAAATGTGCCGTATATGCTTCAGAGAATTAAGCTATAAAGGCGCTATTCCCGGTGTAACCAAGGCTAGCTGGTAGACTAACAGGAACAGGAAGGAGGTTGTTTTAAGATGGTAATGACCGATCCAATTGCCGATATGCTTACACGTCTTCGCAACGCTAACTCGGTTTATCATGATAAAGTAGAAATCCCGGGTTCGAAAATTAAGCAAGCGATTGCTCAAATTCTTAAGACCGAAGGCTTTATCAAGGATTTTGAAATGGTTCAGGATGAAAAACAGGGTGTTTTGCGCGTAAGCTTAAAATATGGCCCTAATCGGGAAAAAGTAATCACCGGTATTAAACGTATTTCGAAACCGGGACTTAGGGTGTATGCCAAGAAAGACCAAATGCCTCGGGTGTTAGGCGGTCTTGGTATCGCTATTATTTCAACTTCACAAGGGATTATGACTGACAAGCAAGCCCGTCGCGACGGACTGGGCGGCGAAGTAATTGCTTACGTTTGGTGATTTCGAGAATTCGAGGATCGAGGTTCGAGGATCGAAATTTTAAAACGGGAATTTGCAGTTCGCAAATTCCAACGAGATCGAATAAGCGAACGCCGAATTCGCGAGTACAGGAGGTGCAATAAATGTCAAGAATTGGTAGAATGCCAATTGCCATTCCTGCAGGTGTAACTGTTAAAGTAGATGGCAATGTGGTAACGGTAAAAGGCCCAAAAGGCGAACTGAGCCGTACCGTTCCTAAAGATATGATTTTAGAAATGGAAAACAATACATTCTATGTAAAGCGGCCTTCAGATGAGAAGGAACATCGGTCGCTGCATGGCTTGACCCGTACTTTAATTGCCAATATGGTGACCGGGGTTACTACTGGTTTTAGCAAAACCTTAGAAATTGCCGGAGTCGGATACAGAGCAGCGAAAGCAGGTACCAAATTAGCTTTGACTTTAGGTTTCTCACATCCGCTGGAAGTTGAACCGCCTAAAGGTATTACTATCGATGTACCTGCGCCCAATAAAATTGTCGTATCCGGTATGGACAAGGAAGCAGTTGGCGCTCTTGCAGCCAAAATACGTGGATATAGAGAGCCTGAGCCTTACAAAGGAAAAGGCGTCAAGTATGAGGGTGAAGTCATTCGCCGCAAGGTGGGTAAAGCCGGCGGTAAAGGCAAGAAATAGTAATTGCAACTTGAGAGAAAGGAGTGAATACCTTGCTTCGTAAAGAGAACAAAAATGAGGCACGGCAAAAACGTCATCGCCGGGTTCGTAAAAACGTGGCAGGCACTGTTGATAGACCGCGTCTCAATGTATTTCGCAGTCTGAGTCATATTTATGCTCAGATTATTAACGATAAAACAGGCACTACTCTGGTTTCGGCCAGCACTATGGATAAAGAAGTCCGGGAAGGCATGGAATATGGCGGCAATATCGAGGCAGCTAAAGCTGTAGGTACAGCAATTGCCAAACGCGCTATAGCTCAAGGTATCAGCAAAGTTGTTTTTGACCGTGGCGGTTATATTTATCACGGCAGAGTGGCCGCATTAGCGGACGCAGCACGTGAAGCAGGGCTGGAATTTTAGGAAAAGGAGGGAAACTAATGGCCAGAATTGATTATACAAGTCTTGATCTCAAAGAAAAAGTTGTATATATAAACAGGGTTGCCAAAGTAGTTAAAGGTGGACGCCGCTTTTCATTCAGCGCATTGGTAGTTGTCGGCGATGGCAACGGTCATGTTGGCGCCGGACTGGGCAAAGCAGCCGAAGTACCTGAAGCAATTCGTAAAGGTATCGAGGATGCCAAAAAGAATCTAATAAAGGTTCCATTGGTAGGTACTACCATTCCCCATGAAATTCTGGGCGTGTTTGGTGCAGGCAAAGTGCTTTTAAAACCGGCTTCTGAAGGTACTGGTGTTATTGCCGGCGGTCCGGCTCGGGCAGTGCTTGAACTTGCCGGAATTCATGACATTTTGACCAAATCGCTGGGATCATCCAATGCTAACAACATGGTACGCGCTACTTTGCACGGCCTGGAGCAGCTTAAGCGGGCAGAAAGAGTGGCTGAACTTCGCGGTAAAACCGTTCAGGAACTTTTGGGCTAAGCCTATAAGCCTAGAGGAGGAAAGATTATGGCAAAACTCAAAATTATGCTTACCAGAAGCCTGATCGGCAGACCGGAAACACAACGTGCTACTGTAAAGGCTTTAGGTCTTGGTAAGACTAACAGTGCAGTAATACAGGATGACACTCCGGCAATCAGAGGTATGATTCGCAAAGTAGAGCATCTTGTTACAGTTGAAGAAGTACAAGACTAAGTTCAAGGAGGTGCTAATGATGAAATTACACGAATTAGCTCCAGCGCCTGGTTCAAAAAAGGAACGTACCCGTGTAGGCCGTGGACTTGGATCCGGTCTTGGCAAAACCTCGGGTAAAGGTCATAAAGGTCAGAAAGCGCGTGCCGGTGGCGGCGTCCGTCCTGGTTTCGAAGGTGGACAAATGCCGATTTACCGTAGATTGCCTAAACGTGGTTTTTATAATAAGTTTGGCAAAGAGTACGCAGAAGTTAATGTTTCTGAACTTAACCGTTTTGAAAATGGCGCAGTAGTTGATCCTGTAGCTTTAGTAGAGTCCGGCGTGGTGAAAAACGTGCGCGATGGTGTGCGTATTTTAGGCAATGGCGAACTTACTAAATCCCTTACCGTTATAGCTAACGGTTTTACCAAATCAGCAACAGAAAAAATTACGGCTGCTGGCGGAAAAGTAGAGGTGGTATAGGTGCTTTCAGCCCTGTCCAACATACTCAAAATTACTGAACTCCGGCAAAAGGTAGTCTTTACGCTGGCTATGTTTTTAGTATTCAGGGCCGGCACTCACATTCCCGTTCCGGGCGTTAACGCTGCCGCCATTGAACAACTATTTACTTCAGGAAACCTGTTTGGGTTGATTGATTTATTTTCCGGCGGCGCATTAAGTAAGTTCTCAGTGTTCGCTATGAGTATTACCCCTTATATCAATGCATCAATCATTATGCAGCTATTGACAGTAGTTGTACCGAAGTTTGAGCAATGGGCAAAAGAGGGGGAAGAAGGGCGTAAAAAAATCACCCAAATTACCCGCTATGGCACCGTTCTACTGGGATTTATCCAGGCTATCGGTATGGCTTTTGGTTTGAAGCAGGCGATTATTAATCCAGGGATTGGTTCAATTCTGCTCATTGCGCTGACACTAACTGCCGGAACCACTTTTTTAATGTGGCTGGGTGAACAAATAACGGAAAAAGGTATCGGTAACGGTATTTCGCTGATTATCTTTGCCGGTATTGTATCAAGATTGCCGGACGGAGTTTTCGTTATTTACAAATATCTCACAGCAGGTACAATTAGTATCTTTAATGTTCTTTTGTTTTTGATTATTGCCGTGTTGATGATTGTGTTTGTTATTGCGATTCAACAAGGACAACGCAGAATTCCCGTGCAATATGCAAAACGTGTGGTTGGCCGCAAAATGTACGGCGGTCATTCTACGCATATTCCGCTGAAAGTAAATCAGGCGGGAGTTATTCCAATAATCTTTGCGTCATCCGTGCTCATGTTCCCGGTGACTATTGCCCAGTTTATTGATATTCCCTGGGTAAAGACGGTGGCAGGATACTTTGCGTGGGGAACACCGCTGCAGACGACATTGTACGCGCTGCTCATAGTTTTCTTCACGTACTTCTATACTGCGGTCACCTTGAATATATCGGATATGGCAGAGAATATGAAAAAATACGGTGGTTTCATTCCGGGCTTGAGACCAGGTAAACCAACCGCTGATTATTTGGACCGCGTTATGACCAGAATTACCCTTGCAGGCGCAATATTCCTTGCTCTGATTGCCATACTGCCTAACTTTGTAGTTGCGGTGACCAATATCCAAGGGGTATATTTTGGCGGTACTGCCCTTTTGATTGTGGTAGGCGTGGCTCTTGATACAATGAAGCAAATTGAGGCCCTTGTGTTAATGCGGCACTATCAAGGCTTCATGAAGTAGGTAGGGGGTAAGTTATATGCATATCCTGTTAATGGGACCGCCTGGAGCAGGCAAAGGTACACAGGCGGCTAAATTAGTTGAAAAGTTCAATATCCCGCATATTTCAACAGGTGATATGTTCAGAGCTGCTGTAAAAGAAGGCACTGAACTTGGCAAACAGGCTAAAGCCTGTATGGACAGCGGACAGTTGGTGCCCGATAGTGTTACAATCGGCATAGTGAAAGAAAGACTGGCTAAACCGGATTGTAAACAGGGATTTATCTTAGACGGTTTTCCCCGCACTATTGAACAGGCAGATGCACTTGATCATACTTTAGCAGAATTAGGGATTAAGCTGGACAGGGTTATTAATATCGATGTACCGGCAGAAGATTTGATTAGCCGTATGACCGGGCGGCGTATCTGCAGATCCTGCGGCGCGACATATCATGTGACATTCAATCCGTCCAAGGCTGCTAATATATGCGATAACTGCGGTGGTGAACTTTATCAACGGGATGATGATCGCGTAGAGACAGTGACAAAACGTCTGACGGTATATAAGGCACAGACTCAACCGCTTATTGAATATTACCGTGGAAAAGGGTTATACACTGAAATTGATGGCCGTCAGGAAATCGAAGAAGTGCTTCGTGATATTGTAGCTAGCCTGGGGAGCGAGCAGGAATGATCATCCTGAAATCAGACAGGGAGATTGAATATCTGCGTGACGCAGGTAGAATAGTGGCTGAAACGCTGGTTGAAGTAAAAAAGGCCGTAAAGCCTGGCATTACTACGCTGGAATTGGATCAAATCGCCGAAAAATATATAAAAGGCCGTGGCGCTATTCCGACTTTTAAGGGATATCACGGCTTTCCAGGAAATATCTGCGCATCCGTAAACGAGGAAGTAGTGCACGGAATTCCGGGATTAAGAAAGTTAAAAAATGGAGATAATGTTAGTATTGACATTGGAGCGGTAATTAATGGATATAACGGAGATGCCGCGATTACCGTACCAGTGGGAGAAGTCGACGCAGAAGTGCAGAGACTTCTAGACGTAACCGAGCAGGCACTGTATGAAGGAATTGAGCAGGCTGTACCAGGTAATCGACTTGGTGACATTTCCCATGCAATTCAAGCCTATGCGGAAAAATATGGCTACGGTGTAGTCCGTGACTATGTGGGCCATGGGATTGGCAGAAACATGCATGAGGACCCCCAAGTGCCCAATTACGGGAGCCCCGGCCGCGGTCCACGTTTAAAATCTGGTATGACATTAGCAATAGAGCCGATGATTAATGCCGGCACACATGCTGTAAAGACCCTTGACGACGACTGGACGGTCGTAACGCTGGACGGCAAGCGGTCGGCACACTTCGAACATACTATTGCTATTACTGGCGACAGGCCTGAAATTTTGACCAATCTATAAAGTCTGTTATATTTATATACACAGACTAGGGAGGCGGCGGAAAGTGACAGTCTCTAAAGTAACAGATGGTCAATTGGTGACAAGTATTGCCGGGCGGGATAACGGGCAAAGCTACATAGTTGTAGCAACCATTTCGCCATCTTATGTACTGGTGGCAGACGGAAAAAAACACTCTATGGCTAAACCCAAGAAGAAGAACATCCGGCATATTAATGTTCTGAGGTCTATTGCCCAAAATGTGGCGGAAAAGCTTCAGCAGGGCAATAAACCCACTGATGAAGATATTCGCCAGGCTCTAGCGCTTTTGTATGCACCGGATAAATAGTGAAAGCGGACGAGGAGGGATAAGCTCGTGTCGAAACAAGATGTTATTGAGGTTGAGGGTACGGTTGTCGAAGCCTTGCCTAACGCTATGTTCCAGGTAAAACTGGAAAATGGGCATATTGTATTGGCGCATGTTTCCGGGAAAATCAGGATGAACTTTATTAAGATATTGCCGGGAGACAAAGTGACAGTGGAACTTACGCCATATGATCTAAAACGTGGACGTATTACCTATCGTTTCAAATAATGTATTTGATTAGTAGTGATTTTGCTGGTTCGAAATAGAAAGAGTTTGTAACCACTGAATATACAAAATCAAATGCATTAATTTCGAGCAAGCAAGAAGGAGGGCGAAAATAGTGAAAGTGAGACCTTCAGTTAAGCCCATTTGTGAAAAATGCAAGATAATTAAACGTCACGGAAATGTAATGGTGATTTGTGAAAATCCCAAGCATAAACAAAAACAGGGATAAGGAGGTGCATTTATAGATGGCACGTATTGCCGGTGTAGATTTACCGCGTGATAAAAGAGTTGAAATTGCCTTGACATATATTTTTGGTATTGGCCTGACCTTGTCCAAGGAAATACTGGCTGCTACCGGTATCAATCCTGATACACGGACCCGCGACCTTACTGAAGAAGAAATTTCAAAGCTGCGGGAATCGATTGATAAAAATTATAAAGTTGAGGGAGACCTTCGTCGGGAAGAACAGCTCAATATTAAGCGATTAATTGAAATTGGGTCATATCGGGGCAGACGTCATCGTATGGGTTTGCCAGTGCGCGGTCAACGTACCAAAACTAACGCCCGCACCCGCAAAGGACCGAAGAAAACTGTTGGCGCTAAGCGTAAGAAAGTGTAAGAAGTAAGGGAGGGATAAAGATTGGTTGCAAAAAAGGTTGTCAGACCCAAAAGAAAAGAGCGTAAAAATATTGAACATGGTGTCGCCCATATCCGCTCTACTTTTAATAACACCATAGTTACAATTACTGATACCAAAGGCAATGCCCTTTCCTGGGCCAGTGCCGGTGGACTCGGGTTCCGGGGTTCCCGTAAAAGCACTCCTTTCGCGGCTCAAATGGCAGCAGAAACTGCTGCTAAAGCAGCTATGGAGCATGGTTTAAAACAAATTGAAGTTTTCGTAAAGGGCCCAGGATCAGGCCGTGAAGCAGCTATTAGATCTCTGCAGGCTGCCGGTTTGGAAGTAAACCTGATAAAGGATTGCACGCCTGTTCCCCATAACGGCTGCCGTCCGCCTAAGCGGAGAAGAGTTTAGATTGATTTCTGGGAGGTGTAAATAGAAGAATGGCAAGATATACAGGACCTGTATGTAGGCAGTGCCGCCGTGAAGGCGTCAAACTGTACCTTAAAGGTGATAAATGCTATAGTGATAAATGCGCATTTACCAAACGGGGCTATGCTCCCGGACAACATGGCCAAGGCCAAGCTCGTAAGAAAGTATCCGAGTATGGCCTGCAGCTCAGGGAAAAACAAAAAGCACGGCGTGCGTATGGCGTGTTAGAACGCCAATTCCGCGCTTACTTTGACAAAGCTGAACGTCAAAAAGGAATTACCGGTGAAAACTTGCTCATCTTGTTAGAAAGAAGATTAGACAATGTCGTTTTCCGTCTGGGTTTTGGCTCCAGTCGCATCCAAGCCAGACAACTGGTACGTCATGGGCATTTTACCGTAAACGGTCATAGGGTTGATATCCCTTCGTATTTAATTAAACCGGGTGATGTTATTCAAGTCAAAGAAGGCAGCAAAGAGTCGCCGCTTATCAAAGAAATGGCTGAAGGGCTTGGCCACAAAACCACACCGTCTTGGCTGGAATTATCGGCCCAGGACTTAACCGGTAAAGTTGTACGCTACCCCACTCGGGAAGAGATTGACGTTCCAATACAAGAGCATTTGATTGTTGAATTGTACTCCAGATAACGAGTGGCGCCTTATGAATTACCCAACACTAGTTCCATCGCCCTCAACCATGGGATTAGCGTAACCTAGCAGTGCGCAAAGAGGAGGGTTTTTTCCGGATGATCGAAATCGAAAAACCGAAAATCGAGATAGTGGAAGTAAGTGAAGACAACCGTTATGGAAAGTTTGTATGTGAGCCGCTGGAACGTGGTTATGGTACAACTCTTGGCAACAGTTTGCGGCGAATACTTTTATCATCACTGCAAGGTGCGGCGGTAACGTCCATCAAGATTGATGGTGTGCTTCACGAGTTTTCCACGATTCCAGGTGTTCGGGAAGACGTTACCGACATAATTTTGAACTTAAAAGAGCTATGCTTAAAAATGCATGTTGATGAGCCAAAAGTTTTGCGGTTAGAATCCCAGGGCGAAGGTGAGGTTACTGCCGGAGACATAATCGCCGACCCTGATGTTGAAATTTTGAACCCCGAGTTGCATTTGGCTACTGTTGATGCCAGTGGTTCACTCAAAATGGAGATAACTGTAGAGCGTGGCCGGGGGTATGTTTCGGCAGATAAAAATAAGAAACCTGACCATGTTATAGGAGTCATTCCGATTGATTCTATTTTTTCGCCGATTTTAAGAGTTAACTACAATACAACAGATACCCGGGTAGGTAACGTTACAGATTACGACAAATTGACGCTGGAAGTGTGGACTGACGGCAGTCTGAGACCAGAAGAGGCTGTTAGTAAATCTGCAGGAATTATGATTGCCCACCTGAAATTGTTCCAAAATATAGCCGG
>JAEYSJ010000393.1 GCA_023434855.1 Bacillota bacterium
GGGTTGTACGTTGGAGCGAGGACCGCAGGAACAACGACGCAGATGGCGGTTTATAAGCAGTTCCCACCTTAATTTGAGCAAATACGAACAAATAAAAAAACCATTTCGCCCGAAAGGGGCGAAATGGTTCGCGGTACCACCCTAATTGAAAAGCATCGCGCTTCTCATCTTTCTCAGGTACGGGACAACATCCGATACCCTAGCTTGTTAACGGCAGCATCCGGTCCAGCCTACTGACAAAAGTGTTCAGTGGACAGCTCACAGGACCATTCACCATGCACTTTAGGCCGGTCATCTCACCTCCGGTTACCCGGTCACCGACTCGCTGAGCTAAAGCTTACATGCCTACTCTTCCCGTTCACAGCTTTTAAAGTATATGTATATTGAGTACATTTTACACTTGCACTTGTAATGCTGTCAAGAATAATTTATAATGCCCTTAACATTATTTTCTTGCGACATGTATACATATACACATACTCACCTGCCAAATTAGCTTTTCATACTATATACTGAAAATGCTGCAGAACCCTTTTATTCCCAGGCGGTTCAAAGAAACAACTTGCAAAAAATCATTATGAAGGGAAGGATTCATGTGGCCTGTAAATTATGGCATGAACTGATAGAAAACCATACTGCCCCTATTTTCCTTAACGCCCAAATACCAAAATTGATTGAAATGGCCTTGTCCCGTGGCGAAGGTATTCTAACAGCGTCCGGGGCTTTAAGTGTCTCCACCGGAAAATATACCGGGCGTTCACCCAATGATAAGTTTATTGTAGATACTGCCGACATTCATGATGACATTTGGTGGCAAAATAATCAACCAATATCCGAACAGGCATTTTCCCGGTTATATCACAAAATGATTGGATACTTGAAGGGCAAAGAATTGTTTGTATTCAACGGTTACGCCGGTGCCGACCCCAACTATACCCTGCCAGTCCGAATCATAAATGAGCTTGCCTGGCAAAATATATTTGTCCAGCAATTATTCATTAGACCCTATGATACTGGCTGGATGATGACCGAAGAACCAGGTTTTACAGTACTGGCAGCGCCGGGATTCTCCGCAGACCCGGCCGAAGACGGTACTAATTCCGAAGCATTTATTATAATTAACTTCAGCGAACAAGTAATTCTCATTGGCGGTACTCATTATGCAGGGGAAATAAAAAAGTCCATTTTCTCGGTAATGAATTACCGGCTGCCCAAACAAGGTATTTTATCCATGCATTGTTCTGCCAACAAAAGCGTCAATGGCGATTTAACACTGTTTTTTGGACTGTCCGGCACAGGCAAGACCTCGTTATCAGCTGACAGTGACCGTTTTCTAATTGGAGATGATGAACATGGCTGGAGCGATAGCAGTGTATTCAATGTCGAAGGCGGTTGTTATGCCAAATGTATACGACTTAGTCGTGAAAATGAGCCGCAAATTTGGGATGCTATCAGGTTTGGCTGCATCCTCGAAAATGTAGCGATTGATGAAGAAACCCGCATTGCCGGGTACGATTGTGAAGAAATTACAGAGAATACACGCGCAGCCTATCCGATTGCCTACATTCCTAATAGTGTCTATCCTGGAGTTGGCGGCCATCCAAAAACCATCATATTTTTAACAGCAGATGCATTTGGAGTTCTACCGCCTATTGCTAAGCTCACCGCTAATCAAGCGATGTATTATTTTCTATCAGGCTATACAAGCAAACTTGCAGGTACTGAACGAGGAATTACCGAACCGCAGGCAACATTTTCAGCCTGTTTTGGTGCACCATTCCTGCCTTTGGAACCACTAACTTACGCCAATTTATTAAAAGAAAAAATCATTCACCACCAGACACGGGTATTTCTTGTCAACACAGGCTGGCAGGGCGGTCCTTACGGGATAGGAAAACGTATCAGCATTCATTATACCCGTTGCATGGTGGCAGCAGCAATTGACGGTGAACTTGATAATGCAAACTATGTTATGCACCCTGTATTTAATTTTGCGGTACCCACAGAATGCTCCGGTGTACCGGACATTCTGCTACAACCTCAGAATACCTGGCCTGAACAAGATGCCTACCAGAAATCGGCCATAAGCTTAGCCCGCATGTTTCATCATAATTTTACCAAATTCCCCCATGTACCCCAGGAAATAGTTGAATCAGGGCCTTTTAACTTCTAAACATAGCAATCTTGTCTAAATTCCATTGAACTGGAAGGACATCTGTTTATAAATAGAGAATAATTGAGATGTTATATATATGGATGACTTGTTTTGATTTCCCCTTACAACCTACTACTGCATGCACTGAGTTTATTATTACTAAAAAGGGTGATTGTTTCATGCTAAAAATCGCTTTAGGACAAATGGATGTTATTCCAGGAAGACCTGACCTTAACACTAAGACCATGCTCTCTATGATAAGTCTGGCCCGCCAACAGCAAGCGAATATTGTAATTTTTCCAGAGATGGCCATTCCTGGCTATTTACTTGGCGATACCTGGGAACAACAATCTTTTATAAAAGATTGTGAAACTTATGGACAGCAAATTATTGATGCCTCCAACGACCTTTGCATACTATTTGGCAATGTTGCGGTTGATTGGCATAAACGTGGCAATGATGGTAGAGTACGTAAATACAATGCCTTCTTTGTGGCATACAATGGCAAACTGCATGGCGGAGATAACTTTCCCTACCCATTTCGAATAAAAACTCTTCACCCTAATTACCGGGAATTTGATGACACCAGACATTTCTTCAGTTTGCGCAAACTGGCAAACGAATTAGGGGAAAAGATCGACTCTTTGCTCAAGCCGGTAGAAATTAGTTTGGCCGGAAAAAGGCTGAAACTGGGCTGCATACTATGCGAAGACGGCTGGAGTGATGACTATGACACAAAACCAATTGAGATAATCAACCGGAATGGTCCGGTTGATTTATTCATTAACATATCCAGTTCTCCTTATACCGCCGGCAAAAACAATAAACGTAACCGCATCTTTTCCAAACAAGCTCATGAAGCGGGCGTACCACTTATCTATGTTAACAATGTTGGCATGCAAAACAATGGTAAAACATTATACACTTTCGATGGGTTCAGCACAATGTATAATGGCAATGGCGAAATTGCTGCCTATTGCCCACCTTTTTGCGAAGACCTTAAACTTGTTGATGTCGACATAACTACAAAAAGCGCTAA
>JAEYSJ010000054.1 GCA_023434855.1 Bacillota bacterium
TATCCGAGTAACTTTAGCGAAGGACTTGCTGCTGTAAAGATAAACGGCAAGTATGGCTATATTGACGAGACCGGCAAATTTGTCATCCCGGCGCAGTTTGATTTTGCGGGGGCCTTTGAATAGGGCAGTGTTTGGCGAGAACGGTGTATGCTATCGGTTTTTGCCACGTTCGTAAATTAACAGTAGGGGACGTTCCTATTTTGGCACAATAAAGTTACCAAAAAAGGAACGTCCCCTACTGTCTCTATAAACCGCCTCCAAAGACAATCCATACGCGGCAAGGGGTTAACCGGTTTCCACAGTTGACCCCTTGCCGCGTATGACATGGCTGAACCATAAGTCTTAGACTGCAAAACCACTGCGTCCTCCGCTATTACAGCCGGAAAATTTATTGTCAATCTTTTGCTCGGACGGTCAAATTAAAACAACTGGTTTAATCAAATCTTTCGGTTTATCTTTCATAAGCATTAGCGCTTTTTCTATATGTTCGAACCCATTAAAGACGTGTGTGGTTAATTTTGTTAAGTCAACACGATTATATTTTACAAGTTCAATAAGCATTTCCATTCTAAGACGCCCACCCGGGCAAAGGCCTCCTCTTATCTGCTTGTGCGCCATTCCGCATCCCCATGCTAAACGAGGTACCTCAAGCGCATCACCACTTCCATGGTAATTAACGTTTGAAACAACGCCTCCAGGCCTAACCATAGTTACTGCTTGCCCCAATGTTTCGGTACCGCCGCCGGCCATAATAACACGATCTACACCTTTTCCTTTCGTTAAATCCATTATCTGCTCAACGATATTGCCATTTTTATAGTTAACAATATCTGTTGCCCCATAGAATTTAGCTGCTTCAATACAAGTAGGTCTGCTGCCCACGCCGAAAATTCTACCAGCACCGCTTATTTTAGCGCCTGCAACTGACATTAATCCAACAGCACCAATGCCGATGACCGCCACACTAGATCCTAACTGAATGTCCGCTAACTCCGCGCCATGAAATCCAGTAGTCATCATATCAGTTATCATTACGGCGCTTTCTAAAGATATTTCGTCCGGCAGAAGGGCCAAATTCATATCTGCGTCATTCACATGAAAATACTCGCCAAACACGCCATCCTTAAAGTTAGAAAACTTCCAGCCTGCAAGCATGCCATTGGAATGCTGATGAAACCCGGCCTGAACTTCCATAGACCGCCAATCAGGAGTTATTGCAGGAACTACAACTTTGTCGCCAGGCTTAAAGTCTTTTACTTCACTGCCAATTTCGACAACTTCACCTACTGCTTCATGGCCTAAAATCATGTTATGACGATCACCGATTGCACCTTCAAAAACGGTATGGATGTCAGACGTACATGGAGAAACAGCTAATGGACGGACAATAGCATCATAAATACCGGCCGTCGGCTTTTCCTTGTCAATCCACCCCACTTCATTGATACGTAGCATTGCAAATCCTTTCATTATTAAAACCTCCTGTTAAAAATATCAAAAACAGATAGTATTACGAATCATCGCTATCTTAAAACTACACGCAAGCTGATTTTGCGTAAAAATTCCTTGAACACGGCATGCATTCCGCATTCTCGTTCGTACTCTTTTTCACAATTGGTGCACCAAATAGTTAAAATTGCAATTTTTATGCCAAAATTAACACTTATCAAAATCGACGTAAAAAATTCCTGTTCCATCAATCACTGGCCAATTACGACCTTGCTATCCCGGCAAACTCCTTTTAAATTACGATGTTTACAGCATTGACATACTTAAGCTCACCATCTTCTTTTCCTAAAAAAGCAGCTTTTGGTTAGCCGATAAAGACTTTGCATAATACAATTCCATCCAAATATCACCCAATACTTATGAACAAAAAGACTTATTACAGCAAGCAAAAACAAAAAAGTGGTGAAAAGCATCACCACCTCTAATGACGTTTCTTATCCAAGCTGCACGTAAATATTCACCATTGGTGAAAATAATCACCATGATAGTACTTAGCTTTTTTGCCAATGTGACAAATTGATACCATATTTAGCTGCTTTTTTTACAATTGTCGAATGATCGACCATAATTTTTTCAGCCACCTTTCGTGCCGAACCATATGTTTTAATTGCCTGTTGAAAATATTGTCGTTCAAATTCTTCTTTTGCTTCCTTATAGCTCAAAACTCGGTCGTTAACACAATACCGGGTATCTGCCAGTAACTGTATTGCTTCTGGAATACACTCTGCCGTAATTAAATTCATTTCGGTTGTTACAATTAAGCGTTCTATTAGGTTTTCCAGTTCGCGAATATTTCCTTTCCAGGAATATTTCCTAAAAATATTATAAACTTCAGGCGAAAGCGACTTGTTTGTATGATATTTTTCGTTGTATATTTTAAGGAAATATTGCGTTAACGGAATAATATCACTAGTCCGTTCTCGCAACGCCGGAATATGAATTGTTAGAACTTGCAAGCGGTAAAATAAATCGGAGCGAAATTCCTTATTCGCCACCATGTTTTCCAAATTTCGGTTTGTTGCCGCAACTATTCTGGTATTTACTTTAATCAACCGCTTTCCGCCTATTCGATAAAAATCGCGGTTTTGGACAAATCGCAGTATTTTTACCTGTAACGGCAGCGGAAGATCCCCGATTTCATCAAGCAACACCGTACCATTATCCGCCAATTCAAAAAAGCCGATTTTACCACCTTTCTTAGCCCCGCTAAAAGCTCCTTCTTCGTAACCAAATAACTCAGACTCCAATAAGTGATCGGGAATTGCCCCGCAATTAATTTTTAGAAAAGGATAATCTTTACGCTCACTAAAATTATGGATTAAATCGGTTACCACTTCTTTGCCTACCCCAGATTCACCGGTAATAAGAACCGGCGCATCAACTTTGGCATACTTTTCGATATTTTTCACCAGCTCTTTCATCTGCGGACTTATAAATGTTAAGGTTGCATCTATTGCCTGCTTCTTTGTCAGGGTATTAACTATCTCGCAATATCGGTTCAACTTCTCCTGAGATTCCCGCAATTGCTGTTTTTCGTATTCAATATCCCTTATTGTTCCGGCTACACGCAGTGGTACGCCTTGTTCATCCCGGATAGTAGTGCCAGTCGCATGAAACCAACGGTACTCGCCGTTTTTCAGGCACAGGCGATAATCAATTGAATAAGGCGTCTTTCCGGAATAATCATTCAAATGTTCAAAGAGCGCTTTTAGGGTTCGCTCTTTGTCCTCAGGATGCAATCGGTCGCTCCAGCTACTAAGAACATTAGGAAAATCGGATTTATTTTTATATCCTAAAACCTTACGAAATTGCTGCGACCACCAAAACTCATTCTTGAAATTTATCGGGTCACCAGCAATAACCTTCATATCCCAAGGACCTTCTGTCAAAGCAAGGCTAATAAGTTCAAAACGAGTTAGCAAGAAGTCTGCCTCTTGTTCTCTTAGCTTCTTTTGGTGAATATCGAATAAACCGCCGACAAATTGCCCTGATATTCCTTCTTTATCTCTAGTAGTCGTGCCAACTGTTCGAAACCAACGATATTCGCCACTCTTCATCCGCACCTGATATTCTATATCAAAAGAAGTCCCTCCAGAATGATCAGCCAGATGTGAGGCAAATGCCTGCAACACCTCATCACGATCATCAGGATGAATTCTTGATGTCCAAAAAATCAGTTTCATCGCTAAATCCGAGCATTGAGCGAAAATCATCAGACCAGTTAACTTTATTTTCCGGATTTATCGGTTCTCCCGCTATAACAGCCATATCCCATAACCCGGCATTAATAGCGCTAATAATTTGACTTGCTGAGCATGATAAAGACATGACCCGGTCGTTATTCTGCATGATAACCTCCATTTCGCCGCTACCGCTGACAACTCTAATAGTAATGAAAAAGGTTCTGTGCGAAATTTATACATTGACAAATATGCCCGATCTTTCACAAGAATCTCAGGCTGCGATACCCATAATTTCATTTATAAAATTAACTTCGGAAAGGACAGATTGGATTTCTTTAATCTGTCCCTTTCTAATCATATGCATAATTTCAATTCCGCAAATTGTTTTTTCAGCAGTTTCAAAACTGCCAAATCCAAGCATAGGCTTCCGGTAGTTAAAGATGAATTAAATGTAACAGATCTCACTAACATTCCATTATTTGTAATAACATTGTAGCCCAAAGGTGCTTAGCGCCATGATGTCGTAGTTGCCGCTCCACCGACTACTGAATATGCTCCAGCTGCTGTCGTCGCTGTACTATACCCATTATAAAGTTCCAATCCTCCCTTGCCAAGCGAAAATACCCCTATTCCCACTTGGGTAGCATAATAAGCTTGTCCGCCATATTGCGGTGACAGTGCTGTATAGCCATTCTTAACAAAATTCAATGTATCGCCTGCTGTTGAACTGTTCCACCCATTATACATCCTCGAAAATCCACCAGTAACATTACTACTACCATCTACCATCAAATAAGTACCACCGCCTATCGTTAAAGCTGCCCCGAGGCCTCCCGTTCCAGCGGTGCCGCCAGTAGCCAAAGTAAATCCCGAAACTGCTTCTGTTCCTCCACCGACCGCTTGAGCAAATCCCATTCCAATTTCTTTGACATTGACTTTGCTAAGATCAATAGTTGGGAAAGTATTAGCGTTTGACCAGTCATTGAAGCATATAGTTGTAATGCCTGTAATAAACCAGAACCACCATTGTCAAGCCCTTCTATTCCTTCTGGAATCGACAAAATTTTTGTTGAGTCTGCATTAGCTGCACTTATGCCAAAATACTTCTCAATTAAGCGCTGAGCATCAGCTAAATTACCTTTGGATAAAGCCGCATTTAAGTCATTCGCAAAAGCGACTTGATCTGGATGACTTAACCAGTTATTCCTTATGTCATTAACAGCTATACTACCGCCAGTCTGGGCTTTTCCACCAACTGCCGCCGATGCTGCTGCCCCAACTACATAACTTGCCCATTGCATCAATGCCGGATCTTTAATATTGGCTAATTGATTTGTAACAATTTGAGACAGTAGGGGACG
>JAEYSJ010000111.1 GCA_023434855.1 Bacillota bacterium
TTGAGATCCTCAACGTACTATTTGTACGCCTCCGGTCTCAAAATCTCAGATGCCTAGCATCTGAACATTTTGAACCAGCCTTTAATAATTAAAGAAATTATTTGTTGACAGTATCGTTTGCACGATACCAGTCCGCACATCTGGCATATTGTTTAACCTTACATTGTTCAGTTTTCAGGGAACACTTTCTTGCTACGCTGTCTTGCGACAACTTTTATATATTAACACATCTCATTTATTGTGTCAATATATTTTTTCTGTAATATTTTGCCGCTCCGTGCGGCGACTCTTATATATTATCATAGCAGTCACACCATGTCAATTGGGAATTACTTCAGAATTTTTCATATATTTCCATCATCTTTATTTCCCGCATTTGCATTCACAATTGCAACGAGCCATTTGAGTCTTAGCCCATTCCTCTGCCTCTTCAACATTATGAAAAATTCCTTTCCCCATTTTTGCACGCAGTCTCTCCGCCGTGTGATTACGATAGTTAGCCAGATCAACCTTATCTACCATGTAATCTGAAAAATCCCCGTTTTCCTCTATCTTGAAGCTAACCATCCATACTATTTCATGCATTGGGCTCATGCAAAAACCTCCTTAACCTTTGCCAAGGCATAATGTTAATGTTAATCTTATTATTATCTAAAGAGTAAGGAATAAACATAAATAAGTAAACTGGCGGTTTATATATTCTAATCAAATAGCACTTCATAATTGAATCTATGTATACTAAGTTTGCATGTACTGCCTCTCTTCTGGAAAAACTAAGACGAATATAATTTTTTCAACCATAGTTGTTGATATGAAAAATTGGAGGTCTTTATGGAAGTCTCAACAATAATTTATCAAGATAGTTTTCAGTTGTGGAATTCAGTCTACTCTCAGTGGTTGGCAGTATTGGGATTAATTGGTGTAATCGTTGTTTCGTTTGTATTCTGGCGGAACTATGCCCATAAACGCCATATAAAACAGCGTTATCATCTCAATAAAGGTTCAAATAATAATTTAGCTCAACCTGCCATGAAACCCTGTCCGGTAGAAAACCGCGACATCAAATCCTCAAAAAATACAATTCCGTTGGAAAATATCGTAGTTTCCGAAATACCAATATCCAAAGCAGTATCCATAGGTCATTTAGAACCAATAAAGGATGACAATAATAAAAAATAAATAGCATTGAAGTAAATCATAGGAGGTGCATTATTTTTACAGCCACTAATAAGTATTTGCAACTGACTATTGATTTCTCATCGCGAGTCATGGAGACTCAAGAAGACGGTTCTGTTGAGTCTGGCACAATATCAATTAAGACTCAACGTAACCGTCCTCTTGAGTTTCGCCTGCGAGTTTTTCTGCTGAAGTCTTAAATCGTATAATAAATGAAGTTCCGTTCCCGCTTGTTTTAACATCAATATCTGCTTCATGCCGGGCGGCAATACTATAGCAAATCGCAAGACCCATTCCCGTCCCGTTTTCCTTTGTTGTAAAAAACGGTGTTCCCAGTTTTTTCAAAATATCATCCTTAATTCCTGTACCATGATCTCTAATTTCCAAAGTAACATCTTGCCCTTCTAAACGGGTTATTATTTCAAGAACACCGCCACTATTCATCGCTTCCAAACCATTTATTGCAAAATTTAAAATTAGCTGTCTGATTTCCTTTTCATCTAAAAGCAGTGGCGGACATACTCCCAGATCCAATTTTATGCTTTTACTTTCAAGTAACGCCTCTGACTGTATAAGTGGAAATAATGTTTTAATAATTTCATTAAGACAATGTATTTGTCTGTCATTTCGTTTATCTTTAGCAAGTTTTAGAAATTCCGAAATAATTACATTAGTCCTGTCCAATTCACCAATCATAATATCTATATTTTCCGCCGAAAACCTTCCTTGATTCTTTGCCAGTTGCAAAAAGCCGCGAATGGTCGTCATTGGATTTCTTACTTCATGAGCAAGTCCTGCCGCCATTTCACCGATTAAATGAAGACGATCCATTTTAGCTAACTCTTGCTCTAAAGCTACCTGCTCGCTTATATCTGTGATAACGCTAAGTAAACACTTCTCATTATAAACTTCAATCACTTCAGTAGACAATAGCCCCTCTCGCTGCTCTCCATTTTTTGCACGGTAGGAAATCCGTAGATTACGTAGTCCAGCCTGCAATTCACTAACAGATTTATCTTCATTCGGACAACTATGAAAACGCCACGCCAACATTCCTGCTCCCTTGTTACTCTTTATATCAGTATAAGTATAGCCAGTGTAATTTAACCAGCTTTTATTCATATCAATGTACCTACCATCCGCCAATGAACGTATCGACATAAGACAAGGGCTTGCCTGAAACAACTTTTGGAAGCGTTCTGCAATTTTAGCCCGCTCCTGAATTTCCCGTTCCAATTGGTTATTTACAAACATAAGCTCCTTGGTACGTTGTTCCACAAGCAGCTGATTTTGGTACATTTGTACAAATCCCGCAACTTTTAGTTGTAAAGCTTCAGGATGAAAGGGCTTAAATATATAATCGATTGCCCCTACAGAGTACCCATGCATTACATGCTCAACAGCATGATAAGCAGCAGTAATAAAAATAATCGGTATATGTCGCGATTTTTCTCTCGCCTTTATAAGCATTGCGGTCTCAAACCCGTCTATTCCAGGCATTTGAACATCCAATAAAATAACTGCGAAATCTTGTTTAAGTATATATTTCAGTGCTTCCTCACCGGACTTTGCGCTAAATAAGTTATATTCCGGACATGTCAGTACTGCTTCTAACGCCACAAGATTTTCTTGTCGGTCATCTACTATTAAAATATTTACTTTTCCCTCTGCATAACCGTCATACTTAATTTTTTCGATATATCCGGCTTCCGACATCCAATTCTTCGTAGCACTTACCATAATGTGTATATTCGACTCCTTCCCGAATACCTAATCCTAGAATTCCCTTGGCTATAAGGCTTTCTTTAAATAACCCCAGAACACGGCTTTGTAAATTCCTATTAAAATATATCAACACATTCCGGCAAAGGATAACATGGAATTCGTTAAAAGAACCATCAACTGCAAGATTATGCTGACCGAACACCACATTCTTAATCAACGCTGGATTAAAAACTACATGGTCGTGTTTGGCGGTATAATACTCGGCGAATGCTTTACTGCCTCCCGCCTGCAGATAATTACGTGTATAATTCTGCATCTTGTTCAATTTCACAATCCCCTGCTTAGCCCGTTCCAATGCATCAGCGTTCATATCTGTGGCGTAGATTCGGGTCCTTTCATACAATCCCTCTTCTTCCAGAAGTATGGCCATTGAATAGACTTCCTCCCCGGTTGCACACCCAGCATGCCAAATCCGCAACGATGCACAGTCTCGCAAAAGCGGAACAACTTTACTACGGAAGGTTTTAAAAAAGGAGGCGTCCCGAAACATCTCAGTTACAATGATTGAAAAATCCGCAAAAAGTCTCGCCATACACAGAACATCATGTAAAACTTTTTCCTGAAGGCCGGAAATACTGTTTAATTTTTCCGCCCAAATACGATTCCATACTCGACGACGAATTGATGAAAGATTATAGTCGCGAAAATCATACCCATAGTGAATGTAGATTCCTTCCAGCAACAATCGAATTTCCAGCAATTCGAGCTCATCGCACGGCTCTTCATAATTTTTTTGATTCCAATACTGCTTCACTGCTTTATCTCCTGTTTATACAACCATACATGTAAAATTGAAAGCAATTGTTGTAAATCAACCGGTTTACTGATATAATCAGTCGCACCTGCCGCAATGCACTTCTCGCGGTCATACTTCATTGCTTTTGCCGTTAAGGCAATAATAGGTAAATTCTGATAATCCCGCCGTTCGCGAATAAAATGTAATGCTTCATAGCCGTCCATTTCCGGCATCATAATATCCATCAGCACCAGGTCTATGTCTGGATTGTTCGTAAGTATATCAATGGCCTCTCTACCATTTTCCGCAACATAAACCTGAATTTGACGGTCTTCCAGCACGGTAGTCAACGCAAATACATTACGCATATCGTCATCGGCAATCAAGATTTTTTTACCTTGAAACTGCATTTCTGTAGATAAATTTTCATTTTCGGACTTATATTGCACAATATCAGAATTACAGGGTTTTTCTTGTCCTGCCGATACTTCTTCATTAGCTGCTAATTTCGTTTCATATCCCTGGTTATAATCAGCTAAATATAGTGTGAATAAGCTTCCCTGACCTTCCACGCTTTTTACTGTAATAAATCCTCCCAGCAACCGGGCAAATTCCCGGCAAATGGATAGTCCTAAACCTGTACCGCCAAATCGTCTGCTTGTTGTACCGTCTGCCTGTTGAAAAGCGTCAAAGATAATTTGTTGTTTTTCAGGCGCAATACCAATTCCACTATCATTAACGGCAAAAGCAAAAACCGTTTTGCCATCTGCAAAAACCGGATGCAAATCAACCTCTCGTTTAGGGGCTTTGTAAATACAAAAGCTTACACTCCCGTGATGTGTAAATTTGAAAGCATTAGACAACAAATTTTTCAAAATTTGCTGCAATCTTCGTTCATCCGTATACATGGATTGAGGAATATCCGCGGCTAGGTCTACGGAAAAATGAAGGGCTTTTTGGGATGCCATCGGAGAAAATTGATTATATATGAAGTCAGCAATATCAGAAAATTTGCTATCACCGGGATAGATCTCCAGCTTACCTGACTCGACTTTTGATAGGTCTAGGATATCGCTGAGTATAACCAATAAGTCATTACCGGAAGAGTGTATTGTTCTTGCATAGCCTACTTCTTTTTCTGTTAAACTCCCCTGACTATTCTCAGCAAGCACTTGGGCTAAAATCAACATACTGTTTAGCGGCGTACGCAATTCATGGGAGACGTTGGCAAGAAATTCCGACTTGTATTTTGATGACAGCGCCAGATATTCAGCACTTTCCTCAAGTGCTTGTTTTGTATTAGCCAGCTCCATTGCCTTTCCTTCGGCATTTTTATATTGTTCTTCCAATTGTTCGTTAATGTTTCTTAATTCTTCCTGTTGCATTTGCAGTTCTTCGGACTGAGTCTGCAACTCTTCTGTCAGCACCTGGGATTCTTTCAGCAAATCCTGCACCTTGGTGTAATTCAAAATATTATTCACTACTATGCCTATGTTGGCTGCAACCTGCTCAAGCATCATTCTCTGTATTTCGGTGTAAACTTCTAATGAGGCAAGTTCAATAACCCCTTTTACATTACCTTCAAATGTTATCGGCAAAAGCAACAATGCCATCGGCGGCGCTGTGCCTAAACCGGATTTAATTTCAATATAATTATCCGGAACTTGGGTGAGTAGAATTGATTTGTTTTCTTTAGCACATTGCCCAACTAATCCTTCGCCGCAGCGAAAAGTCTGTGTACCAACATCCTGAGGAACAGATGCATAACCGGCTAATTTAGTCAACTGACACTCCTGTCCTTTACCGTCCTTTAGATAAAATACACCGTACGATGCCCCAACCGCCGGAGTAATTGTAGAAAGAACTGTTTGAGCCAACGCCCGTAAATCAAAAGTGCCCTGCAGCAACGTCATTGTTTCGGCCACCTGCGATTTCAGCCAGCTTTGTTCTTCCAGCTTCTGTCTGTATTCTTGTTCGTGCTGCCCCTGCTGCTCAATCGTCGCCGCCATTTTATTGTAGGCAACCGCAATTTCCCCCATTTCATCTGGTGATATATCAGCAATGCGTGGTAACTGTGAAGTATGGCAATCCGCTGCATTTGTCATGACAGTTTTCACACTCTTCACGCTCTGGGAAATACTGCGAATCATAAATGTTAAAATCGTGCTCATAACAATAAGAACAATAGCAACTGCAACAACAACAGTTATCATTAATTTGTGATAAAGATCTCTTGACTGAGTCAGCTCCTTGCTGATAATAGTCTCTTGCAACGCGATGATTTGTTCAGATGCTTCAGTCATCCGGAGTCTGTCTTCTTTACCTTCGCCTAACAGCATTTGCTTAGCTTGGTCTCTGTTGCCTTCTTTATCAAGATTAAGAATTCGTTTCACTGTATCGGCGTACATATTATATATGAGTTTTACTTCGGAAACTAAAGGTTTCATTTCAGAATTGTTGACTTTTGATTCCAAAGCATCCAGCGCAACAGCGATTTTTAACTGCGCTCTCTGAATATCTTCTATTTTCTGGTCATGGGTCATCTCCGGACTGATGATGATGTCACGCAGGTCTCTGCTTATATTACCAACTTCCAAGCGAATTGAAGTGACTAAGTGAATTTTTTGATAACCATCATATACTACTTCTTCCATATTCGCATTCAATTTGTTAATTACACTTAAAACACCGCCTGTATACAGCAACAAAAAAAGCAATATTGTCCAGAACCCGAGATATAACTTGTTTTTTAAATGCATCAGAGAATCTCCTTGAAAAGTTATTAATGTAACTTCGACATTTGCCTATAGTCTCCTCCTAACAATTGTATAAATTTACAATTATTATCTAAACAAACTTTTATTACTAGTCTTCCCTTCGCTATTTTATACCAAAACTTATTTAAGTCCAGGAGCACTATTAATATACCAGCATATCCCGCTGATTATCTAGGTTGGTTGCCCTTCAGGGTCGCTAAAATATTTATGCCGCCCTGGGAGGGCGGCATATACTTAAATATGAGCTATGCGATTTTTCATTTCTGCTCTCTTGGCATCATTAAACCTGTCCTCAGTGCTGAGATAACCTGTAATTCGCCTTACGCGCTTAATTGGTGACCGTTCTACGGCTATCACCACCAATTCATCGCCATCAATGCTAATTTCAATTTGTCCTAAAACTTTTTTGTTCTGATTCCATATTGCTTTTTCCTGCGCAACAACTTCTGCAATTTCTTCCTCTGTTACGCCTTCCTGCGCCTCAACATAAATGTTATCAATCAGCATAAAATCACCCCTTTAAACTTATGATACTATTATTTGACAAAATTTGCACCACAAAATGACATTTTATAATCAAATAGATTTTTTAACTTTACTAAAATTTATTTTAACTATTAATGAAGGAGTAACAATACCAACAGAGAAATCAATAGAAAAGATATTCTGGAGGGATTAGTTTGGATTTTTCGCTTTTTATGGCTTTAGTGCTTGCCGGCTTTTTATTACTGGCTCTGTCAGGCATACCTGTGAGACAGTTTAAATTTTGGCTACTTCTTTTTTGTTTTATGTGCATCATGGTGAATGGTGTTAAGATATATAACGACTACTGGGAAGCAAGCATGAAAGTTACAAATTACGAGCTATTAGACTTGGCGCGAGCCGTAGATAGATACCAGCAATCGACCGGAGAAGATATCACCAATCTCGAAGACTTGTTTGAACCGCTGCCGCAAAAAGACGGAACTCATCCTTTCATTCATAATAGCCGCTGGGAGACAACAGGCTGCGTAGCTGATATTTGGGGAGTGCCTTATATTTACAGCCCTGAGACAAAAACAATTAAGAGTGTTGGTGCCACATGGCATTTTTTAAAACCGAAATGGTATCAGGACGTGTATTCACAGGCACTACCTCAATAAATGAGAAAGATAAAAGGAGCAGGTAATTCTTATTTTTGGATTTCTACAAATAAGAATACCTGCTCCTTTTTTATCATGATAATACGATAAACAGCTTTTATTCAATCATTTTGCCACATGATAATAATTGAATAATTCCTCGGTCTTCGTGGACATTAACATATTGGCAATTTCCTCTTTAAGAAAATGCAGTCGCAATTCATCAGAATCCGTTAATGTATCATCATGCGTTTTATAAGCAAGGGTAATAAATTCCCGGGGTAATATTCCATGCTTTAACGAAACAACAAGTATCTCAGTGTCGTATTTAAACTCGAAATAATATTTGCCGCCTTTACCGTCTGCCGCATCCGGAGCATCTTTACCGTTGGAGGCCCACGAATCAACGATTAAGGCACCCCGTGACCTTACACGGGTAACCATTTCGAAACCGTCAATAATACCCGGACCATTTACGGCAGATGTTACGTAGACTTTTTCTCGCGAAGGGATTTCATCAGGGATAAGCTCTCGGAACGCTAATTCCAGTAGTTTATATGCCATGGCTACACCGGCAATAAACTGCCGCCCGTGGTATTTAATCATATCCTGGTATGTTATGTTTAGGATATAATTCCTATCCTTGATCACTATTACAGACTGCATATTATACTCCTTCGCAGTTTTAGTTGAACTCTGATATCCTAAAAATCTACTCTGTACATTCTGCCATCCGGTCTAGTATGCACCTTGTTAATTGAATAAACTCAGCCTCGACAGCGGTCATACTTTTCGCAGCAACATCCGGCAGAGAAAACAGTTGTGGAGGCTGTTCATGAATACTCCGATGATGCAAATGCTCAAATTCATAATACAATAAGGCATCATCAATCTCTTCAACCTTCCCCGATTCTTCATTACTGAGATCAGCAATACCGAATTTTGCATAAATTACTTGTTGCAATTTGTGTTCTATTTCTCGGTATTCGGCTAAATGACATTTTACAGGTCTTGTGACATCAGAAATATAAGCTTCACTGGCATCATGAAGCAAACATGCCAGTTGTATTTTCTGAGATAACTTTCTTGTTCTGGCTTCCTGAGAGCAATTAATCGAATGCTGAGCAACACTGTAAAAGGTTTTAAAATGGCCGTTTGCCCTGCACATCTGCGATAATGCATGGGCTATATCCTCAATTTTCACTTCTTCCTCCTCAGGAGCAAGAGGGTAAAACAAAGTATTCGTAAAAGTTAAAATTGCATTTTCTCTTGTCATGTAAATTAGATAATTCACCTCTTATCATAGTTTCTCAGGCTAACGCAAACGAGTCAGTCTATAGCTAGTTTAACCGAAAAGCAGCCAAACTCTTCCCAGTTCAAAAAAGGAACGTTTTCCTTAGAACTTGGCCTGCCTTAGACTATGCCATTATAGTTTCGTATGCATCGGTAAATTTCTTTTTAGAAATTGTTTTACATTTCATGTATTCTTCAAAATATGTCCATGAGACCGCTTCATTCAGCAATCCGTTTAGCGTATAGATGTAACTGAAGGTTCTGTTTTTTGCATGCTCAGAGCCAAACAGACGCAAAGAAACTACATTATTAATCCTTATATCAGGATAAAAGTTGAACTTTACCTTATTATAATCATAACCGTTTTCGTGAATTTTCACCATCGTCATGGCCGCTAAGCGCAGCATGAAACTATATAAAAGATTATTATCAACTTCGCTGTCCAACCGGCACCATACATGATATCCTCTGCCACTGGCAATAATCAAGGGTTCGCACCCCAGCTCGCTTAGATGACCCCTAAGTGCACGGACGGCCAGATTCATTTCGGGAATTATTAAAGTGTTGTTAGTCTTATGATTGTTGTCTAGATTAAAGCAGAAAACATTGTTTTTAGCCTCGTTGAAATAAAGACAAACATTACACTCTTTGTTGGTGTGGGAAAGCAGCAATTCATCCATCATTTTTTCAGGGATGTTAACCAACTTGTATTTATGAAGCAAACCGGTAAGAGTCAGTTCACCGTATTCTAAATTCAAGCCGCCGGCAAGCATTTTATCCAAAAACTCAAAACCATAATTGTGAGTTTCTACTTTTGCTTTGTCTTTCGGCAAGCCGCAATAGAATTCTTTAAGCAATTTCACCTTAAAATCCATTGTTTTACCTCATCAAATGTCTTAAATCCCCTGGCACCATCACATTGCATTCGTTTATTCTTTTCTGTAATTGGAAAGTACACATTGACGCCATAACGCCCACCGTGAATAATATTAAAAACATCGTCGTCAATTAAATACTTGATTCCCCATATATTGCAGAATACTATTTTATTCCATGCCATAAACAGATGGTCAAAGGGAATATCGTTATCCTTCAGCCATTTTCTGGTACAGTCATTAGCTCTTCGCAAGTCCCGGTAGGTACAGATAATAATTCGCCATCCATTCCTTTTCAGCCATTGCATAAATTCGACGCCATCGCGCCGCGCATTAGCTAGTTGATAGCACTGTTCATGAATTTTAAACCGAAAAAAAGAATATTCCGTGCTTAACAGCTCACTGTTATCCGGTACGCCACTTTGTATTTTTTCAATATAGCCTTTGAAAGTATCCTTAGTAAATGGGTAGGTATTGTCGTGGACAAATCTGGTTTTCTGCAAAGTTTCAGTAAAATCATTTAACGTATCATCTAAATCAATAGCAATTGTTTTAATTTAAATTCGCTCCTTTCTAACCTTTATCTTGTTTTTTGCAAACTAAATAGTTCCTCCGCTTTCTGAACAAGAAGTTGATGAGCATCTTCAATTGCCTTGTTATAGATAACAGGTCCAATTTTATCCAGAAAAAAATCCAATAGAAGTTCAGCAGGCAAATTACCTATCTCTTCATCCCGCTCGTTTTGAAAATATATTTGTATATCCCGCACTGCATTTTTCCTATCCTCTTTGGTAAATTTTATCTTGCTCATTATTTACCTCCAATCGTCTGTATCAATTTCGGTCAACGCTACAACCGACTCATAATTTATTAACTAAATATCATTTGTTTTTCAATAAATTACTTACCTGATTATAGAATAGCTATACCTATTTTCTATAAATTCGGCAAAAATATCACTATCCCTGTACCCTGTTATTTAAAAACGTTGCCAAACATATAACCTGAAATTAATTATCTAACGATTCGGCCTATTATGGTAGTAAATTTATTGAAATACCTTGACAAAAATTGTGGAATTTGATAGCGTATAAATGGTTAAAATAAATGCTTAGTTAAATGCATTGACAGAAAAAACACACTGCGGTATGACGCTCCAGAGAGCTGTTGGTTGCTGAGAGACAGCGCGCAGAGCAGTCGTGGACTCCCTCTTGAGCAGTCAACTGAACACCGGACCATAACATGGTTCCGGGCAAGTAGGTGCGACCTGGCTTCTCGCCGTTATCATGAGACGGGTTTAGTCATATTGACTGCCGCAGAGTGGATATTTTTCTTATCAACAAGAGTGGTACCACGGAAGTTCAGCGCTTTCGTCTCTTAGCACAATGCTTAGGACGAAAGCTTTTTCTGTTTCTGAATACAGACATTAATAGCAGGCTGATTATTACGGTCTTAAAAAATTTGAGGAGGTTGCTATGAAACTTGCTTTTTCAACCCTTGGTTGTCCTGATTTCAGTTGGACCGATATATATTCCATGGCCAAGGATCTGGGTTTTGACGGCATTGAGATCCGTGGACTAGGCAACGAAATATATGCCGTCCAGGCACAGCCTTTTACTGCAGCTCAGATCCCGCAAACGATCAAAAAGCTCGCTGAACTGCGTATTGAGATTCCTTGTCTATCTTCCGGCTGCTGTCTGAAATTTGCCGAAAAAGCCGAAGAAAACCATGAAGAAATTGTGCAATACATCTTGCTGGCCGCCAAGCTTGGCACACCTTATGTCCGTATTTTGGGCGACCTTGAGCCCCAGCCCAAAGGCGAAGTTGATGACAGTGTTGTACTTGCCGCTTTGCAACGCCTAATCCCAATTGCCGAAGAAAAGGGGGTAACCCTGCTTGTAGAAACGAATGGTGTTTACTCCGATACTGCCCGCCTGTGCAAATTGCTTGATCAGGTGCCAAGTGATGCAGTGGCTGCTCTATGGGATATGCATCATCCCTACCGCTTTGCAGGTGAATCACCCGGAAAGACAGTACAAAATCTTGGCGCCTATATTAAATATGTGCATATCAAAGATTCCGTTATTGAGGATGGCAAAATCCGCTACTGCATGATGGGTGAAGGAGATTTACCGATTGATTACATGATGCTGGCCTTAAGTTCGATTAAATATGACGGTTATATTTCACTGGAATGGGTCAAGCGCTGGGCGGCTGATCTTAGTGATGCAGGTGTCGTTTTCCCAAATTTTGCAAACTATATGAACCGTTACATTGAAAAGAGTGCGGCAAAAGGACATCTCTTCGATAATAACGCCAAAACCGGCAAGTATGTCTGGGAGAAAGATACACTGATTGACTTGACTTTCCCCCAAGTGCTTGACCGCATGGTTAATGAGTTTCCTGACCAGTATGCTTTCCGGTATACCACCATGGATTATACCAGAACCTATTCAGAATTCCGCGATGATGTCGATACATTTGCCCGTGCTCTCATTGCTTTAGGTGTCAGACAGGGTGACCATGTTGCCATCTGGGCAACTAATGTTCCCCAGTGGTTCATTACCTTTTGGGCAGCAACCAAGATCGGGGCGGTACTGATCACTGTAAACACGGCCTACAAGATTTATGAGGCGGAATATCTGCTGCGCCAGTCAGATACGCATACCCTTGTAATGATAGACGGTTACAAGGATTCTGACTATGTGGGTATCATAAAAGAACTTTGTCCGGAACTTGAAACCGCCGAGGCGGGGAAACCGCTGCACATCAAGCGTCTGCCTTTTCTGCGCAATATTATAACGGTTGATTCAAGGCAGAAAGGCTGCCTCACCTGGGAAGATGCCATAGCCACAGCCAACAAAGTCCCCATTGAGGAAGTATATCGCCGTGAACGTTCCATCAGCAAAGATGACGTCTGCAACATGCAATATACCTCGGGAACTACCGGTTTTCCAAAGGGTGTCATGCTCACCCACTACAATGTGGTGAATAATGGAAAAAATATCGGCGACTGTATGGATCTTTCCACAGCGGACCGTATGATGATTCACGTGCCAATGTTCCACTGCTTTGGCATGGTGCTGGCCATGACTGCTTCGATGACCCATGGCGTCACCATGTCGCCGATGCCTTATTTCTCACCTAAGCTATCGCTGGATTGCATTAACAGAGAGAAGATAACCTGCTTCCACGGAGTTCCCACCATGTTTATCGCGATGCTGGAGAATGAGGATTTCCCGAATACAGATTTTTCTTATATGCGGACAGGCATTATGGCAGGCAGCCCCTGCCCTGTCAAGGTGATGCAGGATGTTGTAAACCAAATGAACATGACGCAGATTTCCATTGTGTTCGGACAGACTGAAGCTTCGCCCGGCTGTACCCAAAGCCGCGTGGATGATTCCATAGATGTGCGTGTTAATACTGTCGGCCGTGCTCTGCCCGGTGTTGAGTGCAAAATTGTGGATCCTGAAACCGGCAAGGATTTACCGGACAATGTAGATGGCGAGTTTGTAGCCCGCGGCTATAATATTATGAAGGGTTACTACAAAATGCCTGAAGCAACAGCAGCAGCCATTGACCAGGAGGGATGGCTGCACACCGGCGACCTGGCAAGGCGTGATGAGAATGGAAACTATAAAATTACCGGACGTATCAAGGATATGATTATTCGGGGTGGTGAAAATATCTATCCGAAGGAAATCGAGGATTTTATCTATACACATCCCAAAGTCAAAGATGTTCAGGTAATTGGCGTGCCTGACAAACAGTATGGCGAAGAGATTATGGCCTGCGTAATTCTCAAAGATGGAATGACATTAACTGCTGAAGAACTCAAAGATTATATCCGTTCCCATATGGCCAAACATAAAACCCCGCGCTACATCGATTTCGTCACAGAATTTCCGATGAATGCCGCCGGGAAAATCATGAAATATAAGATGCGCGAACAAGCAGTTACAAAATTAGGCCTGCAGGCTGACAGCCAAATTGAAACCGCATGACAAACAACAAGGAGCAAAGAAGTAACATTCTTTGCTCCTTGCTGTTTGTCTTAACGTTTTACTGCCTTTACTATCCTCAGAGTTTTAACTATTGGTCCCAATTCTTGTTGGTTAAAAAACTCTTCCGCCAATTTAGCTGAATCAAACTCAGTAATTAAGGCAAAATCATATTTCGTTAAAAAATCCTGTATATCTTCTTGAACAGCAAAACCAGGTTTCTCCCCCGCCTTAACCAGGGATTGATAAAATTTTTTCATCCTTGGGTCTTCATAGGTGTTCCCTTTCCGCAAAGCGGCGGCAGAAGCATAATCAAAAACAATTAGACTTTCCTTGCCAGCGTAATCGCTTATCAGCTTAAATGTGCTGTCAATAGCATCCTCATTGAGATAATAGGTCAAGCCTTCCAGGAGAAAAAGACAGGGGCGTTTTTTTTGAAAACCGGCTATAGCAAGTTTTTGCTGTAGCGCCTCTTTGGTAAAATCAATGGCGATGAACTTGAGATTGGCAGGCAATTCCACGTTTCGTTCCCTTAGTTTTCTTATCTTCGCTTGCTGCGTCACCGGTGCGTCGAGTTCAAATACCTGTGCGTTTTGTAGTTTGCTGCTAAAACGGATAGCCCGGGAATCGAATCCGGCCCCGAATATCAGCACCTGCTCAATATTGGCAGGCAGGTTGTCGAAAATATCGTCAATGAATTTTGTCCGGGCAATCAGATACTCATACATGCCAAGTCTTTTAAAAAAATGTTTTTTCAGAAGGGTTCGCGAAAGGTTATACTTAGCGGACCAATTAATCCACGAGGAAATAATTTTGGGGGCTATAAAATCGTTGCTTTGGTAGTGTTTATCTTGTTCGTAATAGGATATTGCACGTATAAGGCACGTTTTTTGCGCAGTGACGGATACTTTAGTTTCGATTCTCTTGCTCATAAATACTCCTCAACACCAATACTGTTACTAATAAGCCTGTTGCAGACACCCGGCATGCTTTTGCACAAATTTGCCGATATTATCTACCGCCTGCCGGGCCTCAGGCACAATTGGCGCAAACTGATGAAACACATGCCACATGTTGTCCCATACTTCGAGGGTGACCTCGACACCGGCTTGTTGGGCGCGCTCCGCCAGACGAGTGGAATCGCTCAACAATATTTCATGGTCGCCAACGTGGATTAGCAGGGGAGGCAGTCCCTGCAAATTTTGCCTTATCGGTGACAGAATAGGCGGTTTTGCTGCCGCAGGGTCTATGTAATAGGAGGCAACGATTTGGGTACCGCGTAAAGTGCTTATCGGATCCACATTAGCCCGGCTTGTATAGGACTCACCGTCTAAGTTGATTAGATCCCCCCACATAGACAACATAAACGCAGCTGCAGGCAGCGGGTCACCGGCATCACGTAAAGAAAGCAGTGTCATAAGGGTAAGACCCCCTCCGGCAGAATCCCCCCCAATCACAATATTTTTGGCGGCAATGCCCTTCGCTATTAGCCAACGGTAAGCCGTCAGGGCATCCTCGTTGGCAGCAGGATAACGATGCTTCGGTGCAAGCCGGTACTCCACCACTAAAACACGAACCCCGCTTGCGGCTGAAATCGCTGCTGCCAAAGAGCGATGGGTATCACAGGAACAGCAGAAAAACCCTCCACCATGAAAATACAGAATCACTTGTTCATTCTCTGCCGGCACATTGGCGGCCCGAACCCACTCCGACGGCAAGCCCGCGATAGTAGTCTTTTCCACGGCAGTACCAGGAGGAAGTTCGGCCTGGCTAGCCAGCGCGGCCGATGCCTGGCGTATCTGCTCAACTGTTTTTCTTTCCAGGTCAAACGTATCTTTAATTATATTGAGGTAATCTTTTATTGTCGGCATAATTATCACCCTTTCTTCTCTTATCGAAGCTTTCTTTAAAACACGGCCACTAATATACCCAGTGCCTTTTAACATTGGCATTATTCTACCTACAAAAGAAGGCAGTCATCCAGAATAGCATATAATAAAAAATCCACTTACAGACCGACCGGTCGTTAGGTAAATTCTATCCCATAATATGGCGAAAGTAAATAGAATAAAGCACATTTTACCCAACAATAAATCAGGGATACCGGCAATAGCCGTTATCCCTGATATTAATTCTTTTACGTTATTTTCCTCTTATTCCCAACCAATAGTCATGCCAGACCTTGTCAATTCTAGCCAGCTTTTGGTCTTCCGGTATTTCAGTCATAAATACATTCATTAGTACTGAAAAACCTTGTCTCAGACTATAATAGGAAAATAGCATTTCTTCCGGTGAAGATTCCCGGATTAACCCTTGCTGCATGCCTTCCCTGATTATGACCTTGTACTTTTCGCCAAGTGCCATTTCATGGTCTAGTGCCCTGGCTAACAATCTTTCTTTTAGCGCTGCCGGGGGAAAAAACATGACCTGATTCCAAAAAGCTCTCGCTTCTGCAGATTCTTCTTTAGGGCGATTATGAGCACAATTGAGATAATGCTTAAAAAGAAAATAAAGCCTTTCTGGCGGCGTCATGTTTTCCGAGTCCGCCAATAGCTCTTCCATATAAGCACGATACTGGCTTTCAAGGTCTTCGAAAATCTCCCAGAACAACTCTTCTTTGCTGGTGATAAAGGCATATAATGATGATTTCTTTATTCCCACGCCTAATGCAATTTTCTCCATGCTTGTTGCATCATAGCCATTACTAGCAAATAGCGTAAGAGCAACTTTTTTTATTTTGTCCCTGGTTTTGCCACTCACCCAATTACCCCCATAAAACGACCACTTGTTAGGGTAAATTTTATTGCACATAATGGGAAAAGTCAATAACAAGCTTTTAACGCATTATGTTGATGTCATCAGTGGCAGCAGCGTAATTTATTATTTTTTAATTACCAAGCAGGAATTGGTTATTAATTAAGTCCTTATGCTTAAATGCTTATTCCCATATTCAAGAGCAGTTTATATATATATTTGATATTAGTTCTGAACTTGGGAACTGTTTTGTTTTTTTCGGCTTGTTTGACCAGTTTGATGACTAAATCATTGCATGGAGTCGCAATGCCAACGTCTTTGGCGTACTTAGAAACAATTCCATTAATACAGTCGATTTCCGTCGGTTGTTTCTTTTCAAGGTCCTGCAGCATACTTGCCTTGAGCATGGCGGAGGATGCCAGTAAACGTCGTAAAACTTTGATTCGCTCCGGTATATCCCCTTTGTTATACAACACTAAGGACTCTATAGGAAATCCTTCCGCAGCAGCCAAAGTAACTCCTTTTGCCATGCCAGTCCTAATGGTTTCATCCATAATCAAAACGGCGCATGTCGCACTCGCCTGGTTACTGAGAATATCGCCAAATGTACAGTTTAGGGCTGCCGATAAACCGCTGAACGAAGTGTTAATTACAAGTTTTGTCCATTTTGTTCCGACAAGATTGTCTGAAATGACAGTCCCCCCGACAAGGTCTAACACGGCTTTAACGGCTTTAATTCTCTCCGTAACAGTTCCGTCTAACTCACCAATTTCAAACGCTGAGTATTTAAAATAGTTATAGGCAGTAGTAAGTTCGGACACGCCTGGCTTGATCCAGGTCGCGCCAAATTTTACGGAACCGGCAATTACCCGGCTGCGGCCAACTGCCGCGGCAACGCAATCCTCAGGAACTCCGTTTTGCAGCGAACAAATGATACTCTTATCGTTAATAAAAGGCGGCAGTTCCCGCAGAGCAATGTCATTGTCCAGTTGTTTGGTCAGCAGCAAAACCAAATCATAGGTGCCGGACATTTTTAGCAGTGTAATAGCTTTTACCGGAACAGTAAAACAGGTACTGCCAATGATCTTTGCACCGGAACGGTTTAATTCATCAACATGAGCCTGGTTTATATCGATCAGTTCGACATTGAGACCCCCGGCTGAAATATACGCACCAATCACGGTCCCTAGAGACCCTGCCCCTAAGATTGCAATCCGCATTTTTGTGCCCACCTTTCTCAGCTGTTTTCTAAATAATTATAAACAGGAACTATAGGCTCCAACGTCAAGTCAGTTAATATATGCGAAGCTGATACTATTTCAACAACCGGTAAGTCAGCCAGGGGGGCAAGAGCATGCGCAAAAAGCTGCAAGCGGGCCGGTCCTGTCCACGCACCCTTTATAGTCACATTTTTGATTTGACTGCGAACTAAATCGCATAATTTTTTCTGACCATCATAGCCATACGCCATTTTTAGCATAAACATGGGACGGCATACTTCGTTACGAGCCTCCTCCAGGTCCAACTCCATGTGCTTATATCCCATCGTTGCAGTGGCAACACGCAGCGAACCGTAATCCAGCGTTCCCACCAGGGTATCCGAATCGAGATACAACTTTGGAAATCCCCATTTCTTAGGGTAAGCGCTAAGCTCCCTTCCTGCTGCTATTGCCGGAAAGTTGTCCAAATACATCGAATGAAGATAATCACCGTCTTCATCATTAAAACGGACAGGAATCACCTGCCCCGACTCGGTGTAACCGCCAAATCCGGTAACGTCAGGCATCCGTATTATTTCAAAACGCACCAGCGGATCAATAAATTCCAAAGGCTCCGGCACGACCTCACGCAGCGCCTGCTCATCAGTGCGATATACTATGTTGAAATATTCACGGTTATAGAACTTATAAATTGGTGGAAACGAATAAGCCGGTGCCGTCAGCGGCGTGGTTATGTGCTGTCTACCAAGTTTCACTGGTTTTCCCTCCTTTATAATTTCGAGGTAAACTTAAGCAATAAATTATTTATAATTGTTTCCATATTATCCACTAAATTCCTCCTTGAAATACGTTTAATATAGGTAAATAAACAGTCCCGGCATATGAATTGACCTTCCAGCAGACAAGAGTCATATTTATTATGCCGGGACTTTTTTTCCATTGACATAAACCTTATTTAATAGCTGAATAAATGGCATTTGGTGTTTATTTCAATACCGATGATTTCAAAAACTAAAAATCAGCTGCCTATATGCAGGCAGCTGATTCAAAAGCATCGCTATCCGTGAGTTCAACCACAACAGAATAATTTTTTCATATGGATATTTGTATGTAGATTATCTTACTCTTTAATAAATCGCATACATGAAGGAATAAGTAATCGATTAAATACCAAGTCGCTGAAATCCATAATCCAATAATTTCACGGCATCAGTCCACCGGTAATCATCATTGAGCATAACTGCTATTAACTGGACCCCGTTTCTTTTGGCCCCTGCCACCAGACAATCTCCTGCGTCATTGGTATAACCTGTTTTAATCCCATTAATGCCAGGATAAGTTTTTAGCAGTTTGTTGGTATTAGTAACATGAGAGCTGCTGCGATTAAGGAAATTAACATCATATTCGCGGGTAGAAACAATTCTGACAAAGTCAGGATTTTGCATCGCATATGAGGCAATTAGCGCCAGATCATAAGCAGTGGTATAATGATTAACCGGGTCAGGCAGACCATGGGGATTAGAAAAATGAGTATTTCTGGCACCAATCCTTATGGCATTGGCGTTCATCATATCTACGAACGCCGGAATTGAGCCAGCCACATTTGCAGCAATCGCTTCAGCGGCATCATTACCCGAAACCAACATCATACCGGTCTCCGCATTCCGTAACGTTAATCTGTCACCGGCATTTAATTCTAAGCTTGACCCATCACAGGCCGCAGCTGACGAACTTACGGTAACAATGCTGTTAGGGTCCCCCTTTTCAAGTGCGGTAATTAAAGTCATAATTTTGGTTGTGCTAGCAGGATACATAGTACCATAGGGGTTTTTGGCAAACAATACTTGATTAGTACCGCCAACCATCAATACGGCTGCCTCGGCTTCAACCTGCGGGGGAGGTGTAACTACTGTTGCCGCAAGAGCTACATTTACCCATACGGCAATAATAATTAGCAGTAACGGTACAATTCGGAATCGGATGCTAAAATTCGTCATCATCAATAATCCTTTCGTTTTTATATTTTAGAACGCTGCTCCTGCACTCTAAAATTCCCTAGATAATTTCATTTTCCTCCATACATTTTTTATTTTTCACATAAAATTTCTTTGCAGAAGAATAGGCCCTTCTCGAAAAGATTTTCCTTGCATGAAGTGACTACATATCTAGCGTTTTCGCCTTTCCAGCAAAACATCGTATTGCACCCTCTTCTCCCAGATTTGGTTTTGAATTGCAGTCTTATCCTTCTCTTTTGCCGTTAGTAGCTGTTCCTCCAATTCTGCAATCGCTCTTCGCAACTCCATTTCCAGTGGTAGATGACCAAAATTTTGCATAACCAAAAATGCTGCCCGCTGCTCCGGTGGGATAAACCTCAAATCAGCAAGCTGCTGCGGTTTGCCCTTTCCTGGCAGGTTTTCAAATACCCCTTGCTCCATCGCAATTTTGATATTTCGTTCTATTATCCTGCTAATACCGTCATTCATATTGTTCTTACCTCCTATCCCAATGCGATAAGAGAATTATTTTTTATAATACTAATATTTCCCTAGCCCTTCTATTTAAAATTTACATATATATTTCCCTCATCGCCATCAACAGTGATTTGCTGATTGTCTTTTATTATCTTCATTATGCCCGGTATATTAACTACTGCCGGCACACCGTATTCCCGGGCAACAATAGATCCATGGGAAGAATATCCTCCAGTCTCCATAACAATGGCAGCAGCCTTTAAGAATAAGGGTGTCCAGCCGGGGTCGGTTGAAGGGGCCACCAGCACATCTCCAGTTTGTAATTTGTTACCTTCGTAAGGATGATAAACTAATTTCGCCGCGCCAGCAGCCCTGCCTGTAGCCACCCCCACACCTGTTAGCATATTACCTGAATTATGGGTGGTCGACTCCTTGTAACAAGGGATTTCGTTAGTAATGATATCAGGAGGTGAAAGCGCTTCCAATTCCTTTCTTCTCACCTTACGCTCTGTTACCAAAATATCCAATCCCCTGCCATCCCAGTCTTTTTTTAGAATGGCGAGAATTTCACTCCAGGCACAATGGTATATATCGACCGGGTCTGAAAGAATTCCCCTATCCGCCAATCGCCGTCCCAGCTCTTGGAATACTAAGCGTTCAGGTTCTGATATCCTAATTAACTGCGACTTGCCCAATTCTCTAAATTCCGCGCCTTTAAGAGCCATTTTTAACAAGGATTTAATTGATGGCCATCTATAGAAAGGAATCTTTTTCTTTATCTCCCTCCAGGTTTCTTCCGTTTTCTGTTTTTGCCGTTCTTGTATTTTGCTGAGATCGGCGGTATCTATGCTGCCTCTGATGATCCCCAGGATATAAGTAGGATCTTCCCGCCAGCGGGGGTTGATCAGATCAGCTTCGTAAACTCCCCGGTGCCCATACGTATCCAGGAAGTTTCTAAAAGAATGCTTGAACGGAGAATCTTCCGGCAGTTCTTTATCCCAGGAGAGCGGCTTGAAGTTCTCACTAGTAAAGAACCTCCGGGCGGCAGCATCTTCCCGGACAATTTCGGCCATTCGTACCAGATCGTAACCGTGTTGCGCACTGGTTATGTTTCCTCCACCTGCCATCAGCGCGTTGGCCATCGCATTACCCTTACCAGGAAAGTATTTATCCAAAGCTTTTACCAGGTGACGCAGCATTGAAGTCGTACTAAACGAAAATACAGGCAGAAATTCCTCCACAACGTTTGAAATCTGAATAATTTTATCGAGCAGGTCATGATCATCCAGGCTTACCAGATTTTCCTTTAACAATGCACCTGTAAAAGCATTTATGTAATCAAAAGTTCGTTCCGCATTCTTTCTGATTTTTCGATAAATAAACATTGTTTTCAATATGTACGCTACTCTTTTACAGCCTTTAATTCCGGTAAAAGGTTTCTTTTCGTTGATCTCGATTTCTGGCTGATGCCCTCCTAATGCATCGTTAAACTCCCGGGGGGCAATACCCATAGCATCATAATAGAGCCATTGAATAATGGATAGGTTCAGATAAGCCCTGCCTTGATATAATCTGACGTACTGCATTCCTGGAGGCACTTGATACCCCATCGCTTTTGGCGGTATGTCAAGAATTGCATTAATGCCTTGTTTTAGAAAGCTCCAGTTCAAGGTCGACTGCACCATGGGTATAGCATCCCGGAAATTGGCATTGGACCAGATATCGGGCTGATTTTTTATGCCTTCTAAAGTGTACCTGGGCAGTGCCGTCACCGGCCTGGCCTGAACCAGGGCAAAATCTTTCCCATTAAAAACCCATTCAATATCCTGGTGTTGTTCCCCGCACCCAAGGGCCTCAAATACCCGTTGGCTCAGCAACCCTAATTTGCGTATATTTTCATCGGTTAAAACCTGACTTCCTGCCGTTTCAGCAGATCCAACAAATTCCGTTCCGCCAGTTATTAGAGCAATGGTTTTTCCCTCTTTGCGGCCAATTGATTTTTGTGTTATCTCCAGCTTAAAGTTCAACCTGTATTCGTCAGGATCGACCGCACCACTAACCACACTTTCGCCCAAACCAAAATTAGCACTGATATTGATAAGATCTTCCCGGCCAGTCCGTGGGTCGCAGGTAAAACTAATTCCGGCAGCCTTTGCCTCCACCATCTCCATGATAACTATGGCCATAAATAATTCGCTATCCTTAACGCCCATTTTTTTTCGGTAGGCAACGGCCCGCGGTGTCCATAAGGAGGCATAACAACCTTTAATGGCGGATAGGATGTTATCCTTTCCTTGGATATTTAGAAATGATTCGTGAATCCCGGCAAAAGATATCCCTTCGGCATCCTCCGCAGTCGCTGATGACCGGATGGCTAAAGGTTTTTCCAGTATCCCAATCGTAGTTAGCCTCGAGATCAATTCTTCTTGAATCTGTGGAGAAAAGCAGCCTGCCTTGATTTTTTCCCTTATTAGGAACAGCTTTTCTTCGCTCTCCAGATCGCCAATATTATCAATTGTTATGCTCTGTATAATATTTTCCGCAGCTTTTGCCAGCCCGTTATCTTTAATAAAATCCTGATAGACTCTGCTCGAGAGTACACCTCCCTTGGGGATATTGAACCCATACCGTTCAAGCCTCCCTAAGTTCCACCCCTTGCCCCCGGCTATTCCTGCCCCAACCTCAAATGCCTCATGCCAATCGATAAGTATTCTTTCGCATCCATCTCCCATGGCGCATCCTCCCTCACAATTATTAAATCTTAATTATTTGGTCTGACTGTCCGCCGCCCCATAAAGAAAAAGGTCCACACATTTGTCAATGCAATCTTGAATAGGAAAGTTTTCAGGATCTCTTAGCCATCCCATTCCTATCGTAAACCGAATGTTATCCAACTGGGAAACCAGTAGTTTCAAGGGAACATCCTGTCTGATTTCTCCTGTTTCCCGGCCAAGTTCAATAATTTTCACCAGAAAATTATGAATACTGCTTCTCTCGATTTGGCTGGTGGAATCCTTCACCTGACTTAACCGATAGAAGATAAAAATTTCGTAGAAAACCCTTGTCATCTTTACACATTCCATAGTCCTGTTCAGGACTGCCGTAAGCCGCGAACGAGTGTCAGTATACTCCTGAATCAACTGATATATCTCTGGCTCCCTCTCCTTCATATATCTTCGAAAGTACTCGCAGACAATTTCTTCCTTATTAGGGAAATGATTATACAGAGTTTTTCTGGCGATATCCGCTTTCTCGGCAATCTGCTCCAGAGTTGTTAAATTAAACCCTTGTTTATTAAAAAGACTCATTGCAATATCAATGATTTTTTGCTTAGTTTCTTCTTTTTTTCGCTCAAATCTATTTCTCTCTGTAGAATCATTTACGCTCATACTCAACCTCTATTTTTTTATGATTTTACCCATATGGTAACATTACCATATGGGTATTATAATATAATACACCAAATATTTCAATATAAGCAAAAGATAGTAAATATTTTATTTTCGTATATTTTTAAATTTGTTGTACAAAAGTGCAATACCCCCAAAATAAAGAAATTCGCCTAAACCACGTCTAGGCGAACCAAAATAACTTACAGATTTTACCTCATCCATTTTATGTACTACAACGTTTTCGGCACTGTAAAATGCATCTTTGTCCCTACCCCCAAAGTTGACTCACACCAAATCTTGCCGCCCAGCTGCCGGACAAGGGTTTTCACGTAGGCCAGCCCCATCCCTTCCCCCGCTCTGTCCTGTTTGCCGGAACGACGGAAAATTTCAAAAATCTTTTCGTAATCATTATCGGCAATGCCTCGTCCGTTGTCTTCCACCGTAAAAACGTATTCACCGTTTGTTTCGGTAAAATAGACCTTAATTTCGCCAGGTCGGCCATCCTCCAAATATTTTACGGCATTGTCAAGCAAATTGCCGATAATCTGTTCCATGGCCAAACGGTCGGTTATTATCACTGGCAGTGCCCCAACATTAACAGCAATATCCCGTTTTTCTATTTCATGCCGGTGCAATTGCACCGTCGCGGCTACCAGTTCACTCATAGCAACACTGACGTTCTCGGTTTCCCGCCGGCCCAACCGCGCCAGCCTAAGCAAAGCGTCAACCATCTTATCTAAACGGTCCACGGAAGAATCAATGAACTTCTGGGCATCAGGTATATCTTCTTCCAACAGTTCATCCACCCTTGAATGAACCTTATCCGGCATCTCTGTCGTTACGTCGCGGAGAATCTCCTTCAGCTCACGTACTGAGAAGCCCAATTCCTGAGAAAAGCCTTTTATGTTGATTATTGGCGACCGAAAATCGTGAGCAACAATGTTTGCAAAAGATTTAATCTCGTGATTCGACTCTTCCAGCTTAGCTGAATATTGCTTCAACATCGCCTTACTTGCCATTAGCCGATCGCGGCTCATCTGCAGTTCGTCCTGAGCCCCCTGCCGTTCCGCAATCTCCTCTTCCAGAGCCGCATTTATCGCCTGCAGCTGGCTAGTCCGCTGAATCACCTGATCTTCAAGTTCGGCGTTGAGTTTGCTGAGGGATTCCTGGGCAATCTGACGTTCGGCAATTTCCTCTTCAAGGGAGGTATTAAGATCCTGGAGCTGAATTGTCCGTTTACGCACTTCGTCTTCAAGTTCGGAATTCAACCTGCTAAGTGCATTCTGCGCCATCTGCCTTTGCATAATCTCTGCTTGCAGTTTAGTATTAATTGCTGCCAGTTTATCCCTGGATTCGTTGATAGCCTCATATCTCCTGGCATTGGAAATCGCCAGCCCGCATATTTTACTGACATTTAGCATCAAACTCAAATAACGGTCCCGGTATTCAGGAAATGCTAACTCGTCAATCTCCATTACACCATAGACTTCGTCTTTAAAATCCAGCCGTAACAGAAACCCATTCCCTGCTGTTGAATAGACATAACGATGATTGGGATTGTCTATGCAAGATTGGAGTAATGCCATGTTTTCATCAGAAATACTTGGAGCGTCAATAGTTCTTCCCATGCAATAGTAACCGATCCTTCGCGGCATAAATAACATCATAAAAGTATCAAGCAGTTTCTTTATTAATTCTTGCTCAGTTAGTATTTCAGGAAATTTGCTGATCACATCAAATATCATCGCATATTCGGCATTTAATTTAGATGCGTCTTGTTCAGAATTCCCGGTAGTATGATTTAAATTATCTGACATGAATTTTTCACCTATTTAAGAGGATATGTACCATATTCGCGCACTGCTTCAGCCACCCAGTAAAGGACATCTTCCGGTACCTGCCAGGGAATTTCTCCGTGATGATCGGCTAGAATAAAACCACCGCCCTGCGCCGCGGCAGCAATAGCTTTTTTTACCTGGTCAAATGTCTCGTCCCTGGTCCAACGCCGCATGGCAATGCCGTTTAAATTACCTAAAACAGTAATCTTATTCTTGCATTCCGCCTTGATTTGAGCGAGATTTTCATCAGCACTGACCGCCACGGCTCCTATCCCGGTTTGAACAAGATCAACCACAGCAGGCATGCCTTTCGCAGATGCCAGATGCAGGGCCGTGGGTCCTTTTATCGCAGCAACGGTTCTTTTAGCGACCAGGTAGCCTGTTTCCAGAAATAACTCCCGGGGGATCATGCTGGGGGAAGCCAGCGGATCAAAATAACAAATTGCTGTTGCGCCTGATTCCAACTGGGCATTGGCCCATTCCACGCAAAAAGCTTCATTCATACGCATCAGAGTATTAAACTGTTCACGTCGGCGATAAATAAGTTCGAAATATTTCTCGAAACCCATCTGCATAACCGGCAAGGAGAAAGGTGACATCACCACGCCGATAATCGGCACTTCACCGCGAGCGTGCTTTTTTAATGTCTCCGTTGTTTGCAATACTTTTTGTAAAACAGAAGAATCCCGAACTGTTGGTACTTGAAGATCGGCAATCTGTTCACAGTTTTTTATGATTGGGACCCCTGCAGTTGGCGGCCCGTCTTCGGAAAATAGCGTATTTCCGCCCCAGGCTTCCATTTCCAGCGATGCATAATAGAAAGTATAATAGCAATCATGCTGGAACTGTTGACGCATACGCAGCTGTCCCGCGATAACGTTTTCGGCCTTGGAAAAGTAATCTTGAATAGACATACCCAGTACTTTGGCACCATACAGGGAAAGCAGCAGAAAAAACGGCACCCGGTCAGGCTCCTGATGGCTAAGGGTTGTTAAAACACGTTGCATTGACGTCATTGTTTCCTCTTGTCTCACGTCTATTTCACCATCCCTTGAATGAGCGCAGGCAGATCTGACGCATTCTTTAGCGTATCTACACCAACAGTCTTTGCCAACTCGGTATCTAATCGAAAAGGGGCACCTCCCGCAATAACTTTTGTAGTTGCCCCCTGCTCCTTCAATCCCTCAATGACTTGCCTTACTTTCAAAGCAGATGATAACATTAATGTGGAAATCAACAATAATTCAAGCTTATCCTGAACCGTTTTTTCAATAAGAATTTCCGCGCTGACACCATGACCATAGTCAATAACCTCATACCCGCTTGCCCGTAAAATTGAGCATATAATACGTTTGCCTAATGCATGATGATCTTCCAGAACGGCAATTCCAATCTTCGGTTGAATTTTCTTTTGCTTTGGATGGCTGGATATGACCGAATCCATAACTTCCTCACATATCATTGCACTCATATATGTCTGTGCCAAAGCGATATGACCTTCTTGCCACCCCTGTCCAATCCTTTCAAAAGCAGTAACAACCAATGTCTCTACTGCTTCTAATAGCGAAGATTGCTGAACTGCTTCCCGCATGATTTTCTCGGCGGTGACCCGATCCATCATAAGGAGGGCTTTCTCAAATTCTTCGATAGCATTCATAGCATCAGTCATAAAAAGCACTCTCCTTTGCAATGCTGTTTCTTTTCACTCCTGTACCAAATTCTGCGTCAGTTATTTCTTCTTCCTGGTAAATGTTGCAATTGACATTTTAGAATATTTCTCTTTATACGACATATTTCCCTGCCTAATTATGTTATTATGCAAAAAAAGGTTAGTCTAAAGAAATCCACAAAAAAACGCCGCTCCGATTCAAAGTGACGTTTTTTGCTTCTTACTTACCATTTTATTTTTTTATTTTTATATCATTCTTGAGAAGATAGCTCAAACTTTAATTGCTTTCATTGCCGGCATACTTTTGCCTAAAGACAGATTTGAACAAAGAGCTAAAATATAAGGCTTCCCCTAAAACGGTATATGACATTGTCACAACAAAAAAAGAACCTTATTCACGCTATGAATTTGAAATGCTTGAAGCAAATGGAGTTAAGGGATATTGGACAGGTGAATTTAATAAAACAGAAACAGACGGAACAGAATTTATTTCAACAGAACACGTTATAATTGAAAATCCTATTATAAGGTCATTATCATATTTGCTTTTTAATCTAGGAAAATATATGGAAAATTATCAAAAAGATTTGGCAGCGAAACTCAATGAAGAATATCGCAGATAATAAACAAAACCAATTTCGCTAACCACTCTTTAGCTTCTTATACATCACAAATATAGATTACCAGTTCTTCTGAAAACGGAATTTCCTCGTATTTAGGAAAAACGGAAGCCAATTGCGTATTTATATGCTTGGCAAAATCTTGATAATAACTTCCTTCTAAAAACTCAATGAACCGGGCAATGGGATTTATTTTATTTGGCCATTCGGCAATTACAACTTTTTCACTGGCAACTCGTTGCATTTGCCTTAAAACATCAAGCCTGTATTCATCATCCATATCGTGAAGAGAGAATGCAGCTGTAACAAAATTAAAAGATGCGGTTTCAAATTGGGTTAGTTCATGCGCGGCCAAATTAATAAAATTAATTTTATTACCGTAGGTTTTTCTTGCTTCGTTCAACATTTCCGGAGAGAAATCAATACCTGTAATCCGGGCCGAAGTACAATCCAATAAAATTCCGGCAAATCCGCCAGTTCCAGTGCCAACATCGAGTATGGCAGACTTATTGTTAATATCGATTTGTTTTAACAACATGGGCATTGCCGTCCGGTAGTTTGCACACATTCTTTTGTTGCCAAGCTTATATACCGGCAGCCACCACTTATAAAATTTCTTAAGCCGCTCAGAATTTTTTTGCATATCAAAAGCACTTCCTAATCCGCTTTATAGTATCCCCTTTATACTTTGGATGGGATTTTGCCTGGTTGAATTTATGAAACGTAGCATTAAGTTTTATTAAATATGCTCTTATCAAACTCATTTTTATAACTTTTTAGTTTTGTTAAATCCCTACCACATTTTGAGCAGTTTGCTGCATACCAAGAAAAGCCTGTTTGGCATTGTGGACATTTCCATTGATCATCTTGTTCTTTAAGCCAATGATTAACCCCAAATTTTTTAATGGTGGTAAGATTATTTGCTATAGTATTCAAATGTGGCAATTTATCTAAGAATAATTTCATTTCATCCGCGTTCATCAGATTACAGGGAAACTCCTGGCACTCAATGCAACGTTCTATTTTCTTATTAATAGCACAATTCCGGATTCTGCAGTTTGCACAATTAATAAATACCGTATCAGATTTACAGCCATGGCATTTCAGTTCTAGACCGGCTTCATCACTCCAAAACAATGCCATTTCATCTTTATGACCGGTTTCATAAGCTTTAAGAACAGAGCATGCTCCGCAATAAAGTCCACAGTACGAGTCATAATTTAAATTTCGCATCTTTTCTTACCTTTCCTTATTAAAATTTATAGAGTTGCTAATCTATTTCACTCCATAATAAAACTACTACGTCATTGTGGAATTTCCTCCCTATAATTACAAAAATACACATATGTATTTTTTATTCCAAACTGCCGGAAATTTTGTCGCTTTCATATCATTTTTGACTTCTCGCGCCAAAAACAACAGTCCCAGAAATATCCCCCCGACTCCCAATCCGTGGTACCAATGTATTGGCTCATTCAGAATCAAGGCCGAGCAAACCAACCCGCTAACAGGCATGACACCGGTCAGAATTGCCGCGGCTCCGGCAGTGGCGTGCCGCAACCCCTGGCAAAATAGGATAAATGGAACAGCAGTCATAATTGACCCATAGAGAAACAAGGCAAGCCAAGCCTGAAATGGAACTTGGCCGAAGTTAAAACCAATCGCTTCATATACTCCGACAGGCAGAAATGACAAGAATCCGAACAAACTGACGTAACCTGCAACCGCCACTGGATTCATCTGAGACGAAAGCATTTTTCCAAAGATTGTGAACAGTGATTCACCCACAACTGCCCCGAATACCAGTACACTTCCCAAAAATATATTACTTCCCATCTCAGGAGAATGTACACCTCTGGCGGCGTTCATTAGCAGCATGCCTGCCGCCACAGCGAGAATGCCAAGCCATTTATTCCAGCCAATTTTTTCCTTCAGCAGCAACCAGGACAACAGGGCCAACACGGCAGGCATGCTGCTTGTCCAAATACCGCTTTCCGCAGCCGATATATATTTGAGCCCGGATAGCAGTAAAACACTGAATAAAAACTGTCCGGTTAATGACTGTAGAAATAACACAACACCCTGACGCCTTGTCAGCGCCTGTTTCATTCCTCCCTCGCGCCGGAGAAGCCAGAACAAAATAGCCGCCGACAACCCATATCTTAGCCCTGAGGCCAGAAATAACGGCAGATAATCAACCACCAGCTTTCCCACACTCACAGAAGCGCCGATTACCGCCATTGCCGTACCCAACGAGAGGTAGGCTTTCATCTTTTCGCTCAATTGAATCCCTCCACTTTTTCCCATTGTAACAATAATTAGTGGCTCTATGTAGAGCCACTAATGTATAATCTTTATAGGAC
>JAEYSJ010000176.1 GCA_023434855.1 Bacillota bacterium
CGGCTTGATGAACTTCAGGCCGCTTTCTTACGGGTAAAACTTCGCTATTTAGATGCCTGGAATAACCGGCGTTCAGCAGTGGCCCAAAAATATTACAATTATTTTTTCCATACCGGCATAATATTGCCCTATGTCCCACCCTATGCCAGACCCATCTGGCATACATTTGTCATCAGAACAGACAAACGGGACGAATTACAGCAGTTCTTAACCAACACCGGGATTGGCACACATATTCATTATCCCATTCCACCGCACCTTCAGGAGGCCTATGCAGGTACTGATTACCACAGAGGGCAATTTCCCCTCAGTGAGCAGCTGGCAAAAGAGATCCTCAGCCTGCCTATAGGTCCCCATCTTGCCGATGAACAAGTTGAAACAGTTGCAGCGGCAGTCAACAATTTTTTCGAAGTATCGTGTTGAGAACGAAAAAAAGCCGCTATCGCGACTTTGGAATACGTCTAACCACAGAGGACACAGAGGACACAGAGGGTTATTATTAATACACTTATTCCCAGCACGTCCTGATCTCAACGTACTACTTCGCCCACAATTAAAGTCATTTAATATCCCGATCTGATGCGGGAATATATATTCGTGCCGTTCCACTCCGTGTCCTCCGCGTACTCCGTGGTTCAAAACATTTGCACCAAGCTGACTACCGTCCCAAAAACATATACTTCTAGTGCATATATTAAGATAACTACACGTCACACACAGAGCACACTAACTAACCGTGTCTGGCGCAACGAGTACAGGCCAGGTGTGCTGCTCTTGCAGGTTTTTGGGAAAGCTAAATGAGAAAACAGCTCCTTCATCAACCTTTCCAGTCAGCCAGGCTTTCCCATTATGTCTTTTTAAAATCTTTTGACTAATTGTAAGCCCCACACCGGCTCCTTCAAATTCATTATCGGAATGTAATCTTTCAAAAACGCCGAAAAGCCTGGAAGAATACCGCATGTCAAAGCCTGCACCATTATCCTTTACGGAAATAATGTAATAATCATCGGCTTCTTTTGTCTCAACCTCAATGACTGCCTGCTCCCGGTTACGGGTAAATTTCAAAGCATTTGAAAGAATATTATGGACAAGCAGCTTTATCATCACAAGGTCACCGCGAATAACAGGAAGCTGTTTTATCTTAAAATCCACCTGTCTTTCGGGTTGAAGTTTTATCAGTTCATCATAAACTTCGCGAAACAAAGGCTCCAATGGAATATTTTTAACTTCTATCGGCATTTTGGCCATTTTAGAAAGTTCCAGTAAATGATTAGTGATATTAATCACTTCCACTGACTTATCCTGAATATGACCAATTAATTCATGGCCGTTATCGTCAAGCTTGTCTGAGTGATCACGGGCGAGATATCCGCATAATTTATTAATTAATAATAAAGGTGCTTTTAAATCATGGGATACGGAATGACAGAAGTTGTCGAGTTCCCGGTTGGCTTGCTGCAGACTTCCAAAGTGCTCTTCTTTAGTAATTAAATCCGCTCTTGTTTTCTCGAAATATACTAATAAAATACCAGATGCAATAACGAGTCGTAGGATACCGGCAACTGAAATAACCCATCGCGGAAAAGACATATCACTAAATAAAAAAGGTACTGTAGCTGTGCAAATCCCCCAAAGGATGAATGCATATCCAGTAATATAATTTCCTACTCCTTTTATCTGCAACCTACAAATAAATATTCTGCCCATATCAAACAGCATTATAGCGCTAAGCCATGCAGGAGGAACCAATTTCCAGAATACAGATACTTTCATTAAAGTAAAACTAATACTTAGTATGGAAGTAAAGGCAGCACCATATAACCAGAATTTGTTTATAGACTTTTTAATAAAAAGATAAGCGCTATATAGAAGTACTGTGGCGCAAGTAATATAAAACATTTGGTAAGCAATACAATTTAACATCGAATTTTTCCAATCTAATATCCCACAATCAAATATAGCAATTCGAGCAAAATGTAGAAGCCAGCCTAATATCCATGCCCCCATATGTGACTCGCGGTATATGCCATAAAGATATACATAGATAAATAGCATAAGAATTGTTCCAGTCATCGCGCATAAAGTAGACAAATAAACAAAGTCCATAATATTTCTCCATTAACAATATTATACAATTGGTTATTAATGGTTATTTAGGTATAAAAGCTAAAAATCCTTCAATACCCATAATAAAAAAATCGTAGCCTGTCTTCTTAACAGATACGATTTCTTCAATGGTTATAATTATTTTAAACACCAAGCAAAATAGTATAAATACCGCTAATTCAAATTTTGCAAAATCTTATCGGCAATATCAGGATAAGATCGACGGAATTTCAGGAAAAAATGATAAGATAACACTAATATTTCTGTATCAGTTGCTGCCATAACACTGTTTGAATGCTTAGTGCGATTTGGTATACCATTGCCACCAAAGTGCTGCCCGGGAATAACTTGATTAACATCAGGTGAATCGTTAGAGTACAGTTCTCCAGAAAGCAAGATAGTAATTTCCTGGCTTACATCTTCGCGTGTCACAATGTAACTGCCTTTAGGACATTGAACAACAACACTACAACGGGATAACAATTTTTTTGCTGCTGCTTGGGATAAGCCTGCTAATATTGGCATAACTTCATTGGGAGGATGTCCTAACCGAACACGAAGGGTTGTCCAAAGTTTTTCTTCGGATATGAGTTGGCTATTTGCAATATTAGCAGTTTCAGAAAACTGAGAACGAAACCATTTTACAACGCTGTTGTTTTGCCTTTTTCCTTTGGCAAGGGCTGAATTTAAAAAAGGAGAGTTTACCTTTTTTAAATGATGAATATCTTCAGGAATTATAACAAAACTAGTTGCTACGCCAAAACTAGGTTCTACAGTATTTTTGCCAATACGGCGGTATCCATAATGTTCGTAAAGTGGGAGTAAGTAGAAATTAGAATTTCCAAACCCAAAATGCACTTGATTATCGCAATATTCCTCAAACACTTTGGTCATTAGCATACTAAATACAGGCAACTTGCGACATGATGGAGCTACCATGCCCTTTGAAGCGAGTCCAAAATTATAGTTTTTTTGTCCATTGTAAAATAGCAGAAATCTATCCATAGAATACGTTTCTACTATTTCAGAAGAAAAATCTGATATCTGTCCTATGTTTACTCTTACTGTTCCGATATATTCTGATCCAATTTTTGCATAAAACACTGTACCCCATCCATCCAAATCATCATACAGAAGTTTGTTGACATGATCGACATTCACAAGTTTGTATGATATTTCTTCTGCATAAATCCGATACCTTAGCCGATAGACCTCTCTTTTCTCCTCAGACGTGGTTGCTTTTCCAATTATTATTGCCTCCTCTTGTGACGGTAACGATATTGCCTGGACATAATTTTTCATAAATCACTTCTCCTTTACATTTTATTGGGAAATTTTACATATTCCCCAAATTACTTCCATAATATAGCAATATATTTTTTTTGGCAATATCTATGGAAATATAAGGAATTTTGTGATACACTTATTTAACTGAAGTCAGTTACATTTTCTATTGAGCAGAACTTAGCTGTACCGGAGGCAAACGGCATGTATAAAGTATTGATTGTAGATGATGACAAAACAGAAAGATACATGCTCAGACAATTTCAAAAGTGGGAAAATTATGGGTTCGTTATTGAAGATGAGGCACGTGACGGCAAAGAGGCCTTAATAAAACTATCCGCGCAATCCTATGATCTAATAATTACCGATATTCGAATGCCTGGTATGGATGGAATCGCATTACTCAATGAGATTAAAATGAAGAATTTAGATGTTTGTTTAATGTTGCTGAGTACCTTTAACGATTTTGAATATGCGCAACAAGGTATCCGCCTTGGCGTAATTGACTTTATTGCCAAACCGGTGGATGATGCCGCCCTCTGTGGATCGCTGGACCGAATTAAGAAACACCTGGATGAAAAAAAGATAACCCAATCCAGATCAATTGAAAATAATCTTCGGGCTTATTGCCTGGAGAACCAGGAAAGAAAGCTGGCTGACCTGATGCTCGCCGGTAGTCCCACGGTTATAGATGAAGCGGCAAACACTTGCCTGGAACTGGTCCAAATGCAGGATCAGGACCTTGTTAAGACAAGTCTGCTATTAGAAAAAATGCTCGTAAACTTAAGCGAAAAGATTTACAAACTTTTCCCCTGTTTGGCAGCCCTTGAAAAGCTTACTTTTGACAATGCTTTAAGTAATGCAGCTGCTTTTGAGGAAATCAGGGAGAAGTTTTTAAATAGCATCAGTATCATGTTGGCGGTCATTACGAAATACGAACTGCACCACCTGGACAGCGTAGTGAAAAAAACCTGCCAATATGTGATGCAGCATGTTGAAGAAGATGTAAAATTAGATAATATTGCTAATGAAGTACACATTAGCAGCAGTTATATCAGCAAACTGTTTAAACAAAAAACCGGATGTAATTTCACCGATTATGTAATAAAAGTTAAAATGGAACATGCCAAACAGCTTTTACGGTCAGGGGAATACAAAAACTATGAAATAAGTGAAAAGCTTGGTTACAGTAGCCCAGACTACTTTTGCCATTTATTTAAAGACTATACAGGGTATACGCCGATTGAATTCAGGAAAATGAAATAAACTAGATAGATTTAAGATAATATAAAACCAGTCTGCACTCGCTATGAGTTATGCAGACTGGTTTATTTAATGTAAATAATATACATAATTTTAGGGTGAAATTGCCAATTTTTTGTGTTCATTTTTGTTGGATTGAAGGTTAAAATGGGGTATATATGAGAGATATATATAAAGTAATAATTATTGAATGGGAAGTAGATTACTATGAGAACGATTTACAGCAATAAAAACATTATTGTTGAGCAGTTTATAAGCAGAATTGAAGAATTGTGTGATGAAATTAGCAAATACGAAAACGATGCGCCTGATCATCTCATTCAGGAAATGGAAACTCTTCTTGATGCGTTCACGAAATACCGCTATGGAAAAATAGGGTTAAATGCTATCAAAAACTTAAATATTTAAGAAATTCTGGTAACATCTGCCCAATGTATTGCACTTTAGCTGATCAGTAGAATAAGCAGCCCCTGAAGTCTTCTGCCGAGATTTTTTACTTACCTCGACAGCAGGACCTCAGGGGATATATTTTTTCCGGCAGGTAAAACCTCCGCCTGCTAAATATCCAATTCATAGAAATCGTGCACTATCGCTCTTGCGCCAAAGCCTTCTTTTTGGGCAATTAAGCCGGTATTTAAAAACCGTCCCTGTTGCTCGTTAGAAATGCCAAAATCAAAGTATGTTTTATCCCTATATATTTCAGTAATTAAATAATTAACAACTAAGTCAAGAGCGCCTGCAGACCGCCCTTCCTCAGAGCTTGCCAGATACTGGGCATGAGCAACATGGTAATTTTCAAATATAAGCATCCCGGCCACAATATTTTCCGCTTTTTTGGCCACATATAATTTAATATTATTGGCAAAGCGTTGTGCTAACAGTTTTATTTCCTGTAGGGAATGAACCGGCCTGGTGTCATGATGTGTTGCCAAATTTCCAGTTAAAACATCCCAATATTCATCATACTCTTCACTTGGCATGACAATTATATTTTCCCTTTCCGCCTTTTTGACGGCCCGTTTGCGACGTTCCTGATAGGGATAGCGATTTGCCAAATATATTGAGGTCGAAACATCCCGGCGAGTCAATTTAGCGTCATTTACAAACAAAGCATATCTGTCTTCTTCCGCAGGATACCGGTGATAAATATATGGGATACATTTATAAACCAAAGTACGAATGTTATTCGCTTTTAAAAATGCTCGTACAGCCGAGAAAACATCCAGCATCTTCTCTGTTGTCATATCCTCAGCTGCCAAAAACCCGCCAAAGGTCAATCCGCCATGAGAATAGACTTTATTCTCTGCAAGAACAATATTAGCAGGCATAACTGCTAATAATCTTTCTTTGGCATCATATACGAGTAAGGAATAATCTTTAAACCTATCCGCATGATAATCCATATAGTCACGGTAAAATAAGAAAGATCCATTTTTGGATTTTTCCACAAAGCCATCCCATAAAAGCTTATAATCGTCACAATATGGCCGTACTGTCACCATGATACTAATTTCGCCCATCCGCAACCGGTTTTACCAAACCGATTGCCATTATAAAACATATAATACCGGTCATTAACAGGGATAACCGCAGAATAACAAACTGTTTCCGCATCCCAGCCTGCCGCCGATACATCCATGCCGATAAGTTCATCTTCCCGCACCCAATCAATACCGTCGTAACTTTCGGCATATCCCAGGCGATAGCCTAAATTTTTAACCCGGATGGAATAGAACATCTTATATTTTTCGCCATGCTTTACAATATACGGCCTGCCAAAACCATGTTCATTTTGGTTCTGGATATCAATACACACCTTGCCTTGTTTATCCCAATGAATCCCGTCTTGAGACTCAAGGTAATTGACGGTGTATACCGGCAAATCTTTTCCATTAATATTTAACCACCGGTCACCGGCTACATACCACATGCGAAATACCCCGTTTTCCCGCAGCACGAAAGGCCCGCAGCGAAAAAATAATTCCCGGTCACTGCGTTCCAAGACCGGGGTTTTCTGTACCCGCCGGAAAGAGTTTCCCCCATCTTCGCTAATTGCTAAGCCGGTTAATAAACGATAGCGAATTCTCGTTCCCAGTTCAAAGCCCACATAATATAAAAATTTCCGGCCATCCGGCAACGTAACGATACTTGTTGCCACTACCCCATTTTCGTCAAATGTGCCCGGCTGCCCGATATCAAGTATTGGCAAGCTGGCAACAGCAAGCACTTTACCGGGGTTGTCTGCCTGTACATCAATGTAACTAACCCGGCCAATCCCTTCCTGATCACAGACGGAAATATAAACCCGCAATGTCTCACTATCAAGAAATTCCGGCGTAGGAATCATCGCATGAGTTTGTGACCAGGGCTGCCGTCCATCTGCTACGTAGATTAGCCCTCGTTTACTCCACTGCATTTAATCCTCTCCCAGTTTTACTTTCTTTATATATTTCTGTTCGGAATAAGAAAATCGATGGCTTTGGGGAACGGCTAACCACGGAGTACACGGAGGACGCGGAGTGTTTATTATAAATACTCATATTCCCCGCGACATCCTGGACTCAAGGTCTTACCCTTCATCCACAATTAATACCATAATATCCCGATTTGCTTGCAGGAATATATATCGCACCGTTCCACTCCGTGTACTCCGTGGTTCAAAGAAATATTAGCCCCAGCGCACGAAATCCTGACCATCCTTTTAGCAATCGGCAGGAAGGGGGGACAGGATTGAGCAACTTGCGACAGATGGCAGCGAAATCCTGTCCCCCCTTTCTGCCAGACAAACTAGATTAGACGTTCATATCCGTTTAACAATTAAAATATCTTCCCGCCGTGTTGCCATTGGCAGCATGTCATGTTGTGGCAGCAAATATGTTTCAAAACCGAACCCGCGGTAGCGCTGTAAAATAGCCATAAGTATGCTGTCATCAATTTTTTCATGTTCAATATGAAATATATCTACTGCAGGAATTTCATCCCTGCCGGTAAATTCCTGATGGGTTTTAATCCCCTGCGGCGAACTGAAAAACCGCTTGCGTTTTGATATATTGGGTATGTCCCCTAATAAGAGCATGCCGCCGATATTTAGCAGCTCTAACGCTTTATCAATAAAATTAAATAGATTATCCTCCAAAACCACATGCTGCAATACACTATAAATGATAATCACATCGCAGGAATTTTGATATTTAGTGAATATCTCCTGATTCTGCGGAAACTTGCCCGGGATTTTTACAATGTCCGGGCCCTCCGGTAAAAGTGATACCATTTCCTCTGAATCCACCAAAACTAATTTATGCTGCTGCTGTTGACAATATTGAATAGTGGCCATTGCTAACTCGCTGCAGCCACAACCTATATCTAAAATAATCCTATTGTTGTCACTAAGCGCCGGAAGCTTGGTCAAAATGTCCGCGAATATTTCCCCTGTATAGCCCTGCCGATACGTATCGGGAAAACCTATTTTTTCATTGTCCGAAAGGCTGCTGTCCAATGCCCTTTGCTTAAAATCATCAAAGGTTATCCGGCGTAAACTTTTAAAACCATCATAATTCCCTACACTCATCTATTCATCCTCCGGTTTTATGCCAAAAGCACTATAGCTGGTAATACGCGCCGCCTGTGCAGGATTTCCCCGATATACTTTCCCTTGCTGGGTATCTGCCAACACCACTGCCCCGGCAGCAATCAGGCAGTCCGGCGAAACCGTTACATGATCCGCAGTACAACAGTTAATCCCCATAAAGGTATTTTCACCAATACTGCAGTAACCGGAAATAGCAATATGCGACGAAAGGAAGCAATTATCATGAATGACACTACGGTGACCGACGTGATTGCCACTCCATAAAGTAACATTGTTACCGATTCTGACATTTCTCTGCAGCACATTATGTTCCAAAATCAAACAGTTTTCACCGATATCCACGTTAGAACCAATAAAAGCTTTGGAACTTACATAGGAAACCAATGAATAGCCTTTTGCTTTACAGGCCAAATACAAGTTCTTTCTGCCGCGGTTCAATTTGTCATAACCTACCGCAACAAACGCCTGATACTGCTGGGGCGGAAAATCCCTTTCAATTTCTTCTAAGACAACAACCGGCAGTCCCAGTAAACTTTCAGTTTTTATATACGGTTGTTCCGCACTAAAGGCAACTACATTATATGGTGAATCGACCATAAAATAATCCTGGGACATTTCGGCAATTTCACCAATTCCCACAATGAAAATATCTGTCTTTTTCCGCATAATACTTGTTAATCCTCTTCCTGAGTTTTGTTTAGCTCACTCTCAATGACAATCAAAATATCACCGACAGTTTTACAATCCAATAGCTGCGCAGATGGAACTGTAACATCATATGTTTCATCTATGGCAGCAATCACCGCCATAATCGCCAGAGAGTCCCAATAATCATCTTGCAGTTCCAATCCGTCTATAACCGCATCTTGTGGTATCTCCAGGATGTCTGCTATCTTTTCATACAATATTTCTTTTTTCATATTTTTCACCTCAGTCCATATATCTCTTACATTATGCGTACCATACAGGCACCCCAGGAATAGCCAACACCAAATCCCACTAGCATTACATGATCGCCTTTTTTAATGCAGCGACCATCCATTGCCATCTTTATCGCAACCGGTATCGTGGCAGATACGGTGTTGCCACACTCTGCCATCCTAATCCAGAACCGCTCTGCGGGGATTTTCATTTTTTTTCGTAAGTGTTCAAGCATAAACTGATTCGCCTGATGAAAGACAAAATAATCTATTTCGTTAATGTCAATATTAGCTTTTGCCAACAATTCCCTTACTGTACTAGGCACCGCCTTTAAAGAAAAATTAAATATCTCCGGTCCATTCATATATAAATTGGCTTTGCTGCGCATATTCCCATCTTGATCTATTGTTTCGTTAATTGCCCCGGCGGTTAAAGGCAGTCGCATACCGCCTGCCGGTACAATAAGGTTTTCAGCCCCTGTCCCGTCAGTACCAAGTACCAGCGGGCCTATGCATTCTTCATCATGTTCAATGGCACTTAGCAAGGTTGCTGCCGCACCATCACCAAAGATTGTACGGGTACTCCGGTCTTTTGCATTGATGTGCTTAGAATAAGTTTCGGCAGTAATCAGTAATACATTTTGGGCATTAGCTGTTTCAATAAGTCCTTTTGCCAACGCCAAACCATATACAAAGCCTGAACACCCCTGATTATAATCTAAAGCGCCACAGGTTCTCTTTAACCCTAATTCTCTGTGCACAATACACGCAGTAGCAGGCAAAAAATAATCAGGACTTTGAGTGCACAACAACAAGAAGTCAATGTCTTCGGCTTTGCATACTCCTGTAGCAAACAGTTTCCGCGCAGCTTCAATCCCGATATCAGATGCACATTGATCTTCATTGGTGATATGCCTTACCCTGATGCCTGTTTTTTTGAAAATATCTTCAGCTGACCAGTCCAAACCCATGCTTTTTACGAGAATATCGTTATCAATTTCTTTTTCAGGTAAATAATACGCAATGTCTCTAATAATAGCCCGATGCTGCCGCATAATTTTTCTCTCCCGGTACTATTCGATTTTTTCAACTAACATATCATATGTAAAATAGCATAAAAAAGTGCATCACCTTCCAATGTTACCGATAGCCATTTAATGTATTAAAGACTGCTACTGGCAATCGGCAGCGAAATCCCGTCCACCCTTGCTGCCAGACTAACTACATCATGATAAATTTAAACAAAAGGAAGAACCGTATCAGATCAAATAACCTGATACGGTTCTTCCTTTTGTTTAAATACTAAAACATAGCCGTCCACATCACATGCAGTCCCAGCATAATAAGTACCGCACCGCCTATCAATTCCGAACGGTCACCCACATAAATCCCCAGACGGCGCCCCAGTCCCAAACCCAGTATAGCAATAGCAAAAATCACCACACCTAAAATAACACTCAGCTTAACCAAATCCACATCCATCATTCCCATACTGAAACCGGCCGCCAGAGCATCCACACTGACACTGAAAGCCAGCATAACAAGGGCCGCCCCTTTCAATGGATGACTGGTGACCGCATCTGGCTGCCTGCCGCACAAGTTTTCCTTAATCATATGAATGCCCAGGCCGACCAATACCACTGCTCCCAATACGCTGGCCCAATTTTGCATGACTGCGCTTGGACAATCCAAATGATAGGTCTCTACCTGTTCCACCAATGCTCCCAGCCAGTGTCCGGCATGATAGCCGGTCAGAATCAAGACAATATGAAAAAGGGCAAAAACCAGTGCCGCCCGAAAAATAATTCTTAATCGTACCCGATTCATACCGATAGGCACAGCCATCGAGAATAAATCTGTTCCCAAGGCCACACTCAATACAAATAATTCTATACTGCCCAACACCCCCACCTCCGCGATTAATTATATGAGGCAAGAGCAAGGTATAGAAGTAAGAAAACCGCTTTCAAATGCCTTGGGGATACGGCCAACCACAGAGGACACAGAGGACGCAGAGGGATTTATTACTACACTTGATTCCTAGATGTGTTCTAAATTCAATGTATTACATTTTATCATAGTACTGGTTAATATTAATTCCTGCGCGATAATATCGCGCCGTCCCACTCCGTGTCCTCTGCGTCCTCTGTGGTTCAAAAAAACATTAGCTCTAAGCTACCTACTGCCCAAAAGCTATACTTTTATAATCTTATACCCGCTGGCCTTACGCAGCCGGTTCATAACTGCCAGGCCAATGCCTGTTTCCAAAATACCCTCGGCATATATCACATCAACTGGCTTATCATCAAAATATCGCAGGCTGGTATATAAATTAGCGGCAATTTCCCCGGCATTATGATGTGAGCCAAATATGGACACTGGTACATCCGGTGGTAAATTCCCGGCGGTTTCCCGGGACACCAGGGCACCAACCTGCTGTCCGGCAGCCAAGGCCTGACAGATTTCCCTATCCAGTGTTTTGGCAATCGTAGAATAATTGTCGCCTTCTACCAGCATCATGGGAGCGCTGGGCGCATAATGAGCATATTTCATTCCCGGCGAACGGGGAATGGAATGAGCTTCTGCCAAGGCCGGATCAATCTCAACTTCTCCAAGGGTATCCATCAGCATTTCAAGGGTCACGCCGCCTGGCCTTAAAAGGGTAGGCACAGGGGTAGTACAATCAATTACGGTAGACTCAACTCCAATCGTGCACGGCCCGGCATCAAGCACAGCGTCAATGCGTTCGTTAAGATCGGTAAGCACATCCTGGGCATTTGTCGGGCTGGGCCGTCCGGAAGTGTTGGCACTGGGTGCAGCCACCGGCGCGCCGGCCAGGCGGATAAGTTCCCGGGCCACAACCGAAGCAGGCAGGCGGATGGCAACCGTATTCAAGCCGCCGGTAACAATATCCGGCACCGCTTTGGTACGCGCCAGCACCACTGTCAGCGGCCCTGGCCAATATTTTTCCATCAATACCCTGGCATTGGCCGGAACCTCCCGTGCCAGTTTTTCCACTTCGCGGCAGTCGGCAATATGTAGTATTAAGGGGTTGTCGGACGGGCGCCCTTTTGCCTGGTAAATGCCGGCTACTGCCCGTTCATTGAGCCCATTAGCCCCCAGCCCGTACACCGTTTCCGTCGGAAAAGCCACCAGCCCGCCCTGTTTCAAAATGACTGCAGCTTTAGCTAAAAGGCTGATGTCAGGGTTGTCCCTATCAACAATAAGATACTCTGTATTCATACGAACCTCCTAACTCGCTACCAACACTACCACCCGTTCAATGCCGGCATAGTCTTTTGCAATGCAGTCAACCTTTAATCGA
>JAEYSJ010000187.1 GCA_023434855.1 Bacillota bacterium
GTGGTACACAGATAACTTTGACAATTTGCTTGCCGGCCAGCAGCGCCTGAACTTTTTCCTGTTCAAGAGCTTTTTGCTCCAATTCCTGGGCACTCAGGCCGACAGGAATAATAATCTTATCACGGACTTTGCCGTTTATTTGTAGAACAATTTCTATTTCATCTACCTTAACTGCTTCGGCGTCGAATTCCGGCCAGGCCTGTTTATGCACACTTCCCTGGCCTATTGTTTCACTCCACAATTCTTCAGTAATATGCGGCGCGAAGGGTGCCAACAGACGTAACAGCGCCGCTACCACTTCCCGCATAAGTCCGGCATTGGGAGTTGCTGCCTGTTCCTTTAATACATACATGGCATTTACTAATTCCATTATTGCACTGATAGCAGTATTAAAATTAAAACGTTCACCGATATCCTCAGTTACTTTTTTAATTGTGAGATGAAGCACCCGCCGCAATTCACGTTCCGGCTTGCTAAGACCGCCGAGGTCATATGCGGCAGCCCCTTCCTTGACTGCAGGAGCATAGTAACTGACAATACGCCACAAACGTCCCAGGAAACGGTAAGCACCTTCTACACCTTGGTCACTCCATTCCAAATCGCGTTCAGGCGGAGCGGCAAACAGAATAAACAGCCGGGCAGTATCAGCACCGTATTTACCAACAATTTCCTCAGGTGATACTATATTACCCTTGGATTTGGACATTTTAGCGCCGTCTTTAATAACCATGCCTTGGGTTAACAAATTTTTAAAAGGCTCATCAAAATTAATCAATCCTGCATCCTTAAGAACCTTGGTAAAAAAGCGGGAGTACAAAAGATGCAAAATAGCATGTTCAATGCCGCCAATGTATTGATCAACAGGCATCCAGTAATTTGCTTTAGCAGCTTCAAAGGGCTCCGCATTATTGCGCGGATCAGTATATCGCATGTAATACCAGGATGAGTCGATAAAGGTATCCATAGTATCCGTTTCCCGGCGTGCCTTGCCACCGCATTTAGGACATTTGCAGTTAACAAATTCCTCAACCTTGGCTAAAGGTGATACCGACCCGGTGTCAAAGCGAACATTTTCCGGCAGCATTACCGGCAGATCTTCATCAGGCACAGGAACAACACCGCAGTCCTGACAATAGATTACCGGAATAGGAGCGCCCCAATACCGTTGACGGGAAACAAGCCAATCCCGCAGCCGGTAATTGATACGGCGTTTGCCAATTCCCTGCTCCTCCAGCCATTTGGCTACCGCCACTTTACCCAGCTCATTATCCATACCGCCAAACTGTCCTGAATTAACCATAACTCCGGGACCGTCATAGGCACCTGTCATACTGTCAATTGTTAAATCTGCCCCCTGAGGCTGAATTACCAGCCGTTTAGGCAAGTTATACTTAGTGGCGAACTGCCAGTCACGTTCATCATGGGCAGGCACACCCATTACTGCGCCGGTACCATACTCCATCAAAACATAATTGGCAACCCAAATAGGCACTTGTTCTCCGGTAAAGGGATTAACCGCATAAGCGCCGGTAAACATACCTTCTTTTTCAAATTCGTTGGAAGTCCGGTTAATTTCACTTAAGTTACGCACCCGGCCAACAAACTCCCGCACAGCCTGCTCAGTTTGCTTTCCGGCAATAAGTTTCTCAACCAATGGATGTTCGGGGGCCAGCACAACATAACTTACACCAAAGGCCGTGTCATGTCTGGTCGTATATACCGGTATTTTCTCGCCGGATTCCGCCACAGTGAAACTAAATTCGGCGCCTTCACTCCGGCCAATCCAATTGTCCTGCATTATTTTAACACGTTCAGGCCAGCCTTTAAGCTCGTCTAAATCGGCTAACAGCCTGTCCGCATAATCAGTAATTCTAAAAAACCACTGTTCCAATTCTTTCTTGACTACGACTGAATCGCAACGCCAGCAGCGGCCATCAACCACTTGCTCGTTAGCAAGCACTGTATTGCAATCATCACACCAGTTTACTGCAGCTTTTTTCTTATAAGCTAAGCCACGTTTAAAAAATAACAAAAATAACCATTGAGTCCAACGGTAGTATTCCGGATGACAAGTAGCCACTTCCCGCTCCCAATCATACGAAAGACCCAATTCCTGTTGCTGGCGGCGCATATTAGCGATATTGTCCCACGTCCAATTAGCAGGATGAATGCCATGCTTAATAGCAGCATTTTCCGCCGGCATGCCAAATGCGTCCCAACCCATGGGATGCAATACATTATAGCCATGCATAATCTTAAACCTGGCAATTACGTCGCCAATGGAATAATTGCGCACATGTCCCATATGAAGTTTACCTGATGGATAAGGGAACATTTCCAATACATAGTATTCAGGGCGCTGCTGGTTTAGTTCCGTACGGAACGCCTGCTGGTCATTCCAGATCCTTTGCCATTTGGTTTCAATATCTTGTGGTATATACTTTTCGTTCATTAATTACCCTCCTAAGTAAAAACGCCCCATGGCTTATTAGCCAGGGACGAGTAAAAAAGCCCGCAAAACTACCCTGCTTGACGGCAAAAAGCCCTTTTGAATCGAGTACCATTATATAGTAATTTATTGAAAAAGTCAACTTGAGAAAAATGTTGTTCTATCTCGCCAGCTCAAGCATATCATTTTTTAGGAGGTGTGCTATGTATAAACTAATTATTGGCAATGTAAGAGTAACTGTATTAGAGGACAATATTGGACGCGAGCAGGCCACCGCTGCTGCCAGGCAGGCTATTGCTACGGCTAACCAGCAGGGAAAACTCCTAAGCCATATTGAAATTGGCTGTGGCGATACAGGTCTGGAAGTGCAAACAACCGAAAAAACCGGAAGCAGGCTGGCCAGAAAAACCATTAAACAGAGCATGCTTGACGGCATGCGCACCGCAATACAAGAAAAACTATATCCTACAAGCGCCTTCAGCAGCAAGGAAGCTTGGTTTGACAACGATACCGGTCAGGAGTGGCGCGGTTCAGAAGTTGATACCACCCGTGTCGAGCTGGTAGCTAAATTGGAAGAATGGATGAAAACGTTATAATTACTATTAAGGATGCCGAAGATATGGTATCCTTATTTTTTATGGGCAAACCGTGCGCAGCTTCATATAGTATCTTTATTCAATGAGAATTCCTTATAATATTGCAAGAAAAAATCACCATTGGCCTGTATTAGCTTCAAACGGACACCAACATGCATAATAATTAAGAGATGTGTGATAACGCATCCTCTAATTATTAATTTTTTTACCCATTAGTGGTTAAACAAAGTGTTCTAAGACAATAGAACTGACATTTGATAATAATAGAACTAATCCTTACTTGCAACTTGAACAATCTGTTTCTCACCGTACTTCTCAAAATATTTATAAAACCGCATACCAATCTTCTCAGCAACCTTTTGTGATGGAATATTCCGTACTGTGGTATATGAAAATATTTCGGGACAATGCAAAACTTTAAATGCATATTCCTTACAGGCAAGAGCAGCTTCCGTTGCAAATCCCCTATTACAATATTCCTTAATAATATGAAAACCAATCTCTGGTACAGTTTCATCGCTAATGTTTTGCATTGTTATGCCACAATCTCCAATAAACACCTCGCCTTCTTTTAATATTACAGCCCATAGCCCGTGTTTATACTTTTTATAATTTTCAATATTCCATTGAATCCACTTTTCTACCTTCTCTTCACTAAACGGATTTGGATAGAATTCCATAGATTCAGGATTAGAAAGGACTTTCATTAATTCTTTTTTATCGTCAATTAGCAATTCCCTCAAATACAATCTTTCTGTCTCAATTATTTTCATTATTAATGACCTCGTAACTGTTCATTTAATTACCAAGTTCAACAAATAAGTAAAATATACTCTAATTTCCCATTTTTATATATGTAATATTTTATATATTTTTATATTAATTAACGGTGTAAAACCCCATGCAGGTTATAAACTTCTTTCTAACACTGAAAGCAGCAAAAAATTGATTTATAAGATTAAAAGCCGGCATCTCCTTTAAAAGATTGCTGGCTTTTAATGTCACTACCAAGTCTTATCATATTTTATTGAAAAGGGAGTACTGTCTTTTATACGTTTGTTCCAAATTAAAATAACTTTCCCCTCAGGGTGAAGAATGAAAACCGCTCAGTATTATCAATCAAGATTTAGTTCACCTCTAAAATTCTACTTCTTCAGTTTTCTTTAGCTCAGCAAAGCGCAGTTCAGGAATCTGTAGATTTCCTATTATCCTATTATGATGTTCAATTATTTGAGAAGCAGATAAAGTATCTGAATCAAAAGTACTATGTCCATCACTTACAAATACGTTTTTATATCCCAAACTAAATGCACGTCTACATGTCGTATCTACGCAAAACTCTGTACAAAGTCCTACTATTATTAACTTATTGACATTCAAAGATTGTAACGTCTCATGCAAAGTAGTTTTGTAAAAAGAATCCGGAAAATACTTCAAAATAACTATATCATCTTTTTGCGGTTTAATTTGAGGATGGATTTCCCATAATGGCGTCCCTTTTATTGCAAATTTATCGTCAGTATGTTGTATATAGATTATAGGTTTATTTAAAGCCCGAGCTTTGTGGATTAATGTATTAATGTTATTTAATAACTGTGCAGCCTTAAATAATTTTTTGCCATCGTACTTTTCTCTTTCAACAAGTAAAACTTGAACATCAATAATCAAGAGAGCAGAATTATCACTCATTTTTATTTTCCTCCAAGATTATATTAATCACTTATTCATTCTACCAAAATATTCCTTTCCCTTTAAATGCTATTTAAATACTTTCTATTTTTTTCCGCAAATATAGTAAGAGTTTTCAGGACTTATCAAAAACGTCTAATAGAAAACAAACCGCAGAGGGCTAACCCTGCGGTTTTACTGCATTTATAGTTACTTGCTTTTACCGACACGCCACGAATGGCGCGGTTCAGAAGTTGACACCACCCGCGGCGAGCTGGTAGCCAAATTGGAAGAATGGATGAAAACACTATAATGATTGGTTAAGGATGCCGAAGATATTGGGGTTTTTAATAATACTTTTTAAATAACACGTATTTCTATCATCTTTTCGAGGATAAATCTGCTCAGGCTTGGGGAGTATTATTTTACCATTATTCATTTGCCTAATCCCTTCCACTTATGCTTCTTTATCATATATGCGCATTATGGGTAATTGACACCCGTTCATCAGGCCAACTTGTTTGGCAGATTCCTTAGCAACACATCGAGACTTTTATATTTATTCAGAGCGTTAAGGACATTGCTATCAGGCTTTGAGAATATAACCGGACAATCAAATTCCCCAATATCCTCCCGAATCGTAAAGGCCAACTTTTCTTCAGCGATTGAAAATTCGGCATTAATACCAGGTTTATTCCCTCGTGCATCCACTCTAATCCATTTGCCAAGTGATTCTAAGTAGATAGCATTTAAGCCGTGTAAAACAATGCAGTCATTCAGCCAAATTCCTTGGTAGCAAAAGCCTGTTGGTATTCCGAGGCAACGCAGTATTGCCGCTAATAGATGGGCCTTGGCAAGGCATAAGCCATGCCCTAGTTTAAGAACCTCTGAAGCATTGCAAGTTATGATATTATTGCCAATATCTATAGAATGTTTTATTTCGTCTCTAACGAAGCAGTATACTTTATGAGCTAAATCGATTTCATTGTTGGTATCCTTGGCTAGCATCACAGCAACCTGCTTAATGCTGCTGTCAAGATAATCAATCTCTTCGGAACTTTGAATATATTCTTTCATGGTATTCTCTACCGAAAACTTCAATATCTCCACCCCCTATCAACACACTGCAAATCCTATTCAATGATTATATTTCCCTTGCCTAACTACTTCTGCCAGTTTTGTATTTCAATAATATTGCCCTCCGGATCACGTGCATATACTGCAGTTAAAATCCCGAATTCTCCATAGTCCTTATTCACAAGTTCCCCCAGTTGTTCACCGCCGTTATCCAGTAAGGATTTCAATACATCTTCGACGGAATCGACGTGAAAGGCTAAATGACCAAATCCTTGACGGTTAATTATTGGTTTACCTTCTGCCGGATTATCAGGCTTATACTCGAAGATTTCCAAGGTAGGACCGTTTTCATATCCAGGCAGACTGAGATGAATTCCTTTAATTCTGACATTATTTATCATAGTCATTTTATCAATCCAGTCTCCCGAAAGATCGCGTTCAGGATAAGTTGGTTTACACGCAAAAACATCAATATAGAATTGCGCTAATTTCCTCCAGTTTTCGGCAATAATATTGGTATGAACATATTTTATGTTATTCATACAACACTCTCCTCGTATTTTAATTTTTGCCATTTCCATAGCATGAACTCTGCTAATAAAAAATGGCCAATTTACACATAATTGTCTGCTACTATATCTCAGCAATTACATCCAACCTCACACATTCATAACAAGTTAGCACATTCTACGTCACCACAAGTCTATTCCTTATGCCTTCAACTACATTAATAATGTAGTCATTGTCCATCGCATCACGTTCAACTTTGAATCTTTTTCGATAAATGCTTAATAATTTTGCTCCATCAATTTTATTATCAGTATGTATATCTTCCGCCGAACAATTTAACATCCATTTATATCTGGGGAAAATATGCATGTGAAAATGAGCTGTCTCCTCCCCAAAATTGGCTAAATATATTTTTTCAATACCATCCATCTCAGATAATATGGCGGCAGCAGCTTTCATAACAGTGCCGATTTGAATTATTTCAGTTACATTTAATCCGCTGTATTCTTCAACATGCCTTACAGGTGAAATAATCAAATATCCTGCAATATTTACATCGATACAATGATGTAGAACAACATAGTCATCTTTGTAGATTATCCCGCCAACCGGAACAATCTTCCCTGCAGCAATACCGCAAGTTAAACACATTTACCTTCCCCGCCTCACAGATTACTTTTTTGTTCCATCTATCGAATATTTAATTTATATAGTGAAACTGTTCTGCCCTCGATGCTGGAAGGAGACTCTCCTACATATTGAGCTCCCATTTTATCGTAAAATCCTTTGGCATTAGGATAAGAAAAACGTTCCGTTTTCGAACAGTGAAGAATTTAAGTTACTTTTCGGCTAAACTGCAGGTAATCAACTGTTTGCAGTCGCCCGAAAAGTTATAAATTCTGATACAGTCAGAAAAGATGTGGATTGTTCCAATATTCATCTCTTTACATTTTATCTTCATAAAATCTATCAGCTGTGTGCCAATACCCTTTCCTATATATTCCGGCAAGATAAAAATATGTTCTAACCAAGTTCCTTTGTTAATTAATATTTTACCTGCCCGGAAATCCGTCTTCACTTCCACTAAAGAAAAATAACCAACAGCCTGCCCGCTTCTTTCCGCCACATACACTATGTGTTTTTGGATATAAGATGGTGTAATCGTCAATTCGTCTTTCCAGACATCAAAATATTCATCGGGATAATTCCAATGCCGCTTTGCAGCAAATGATATCGCCGTTAATACATCACTGTCTTTGTATGAGGCCGCCCGAATCACGATGTTCATAATATACCCCCCTTTTTTGGGGTTCAATAAACAACCAGGATATCCTCTTTTTTCCAGAATAAATCGTATGTTTTTATCTCATTGTTATTTTAAAATTCCTCTAAAATCATAAAAAGAAACCACTCGGTATGAGCGGTTTCTTTTTATGATTATGTAAATTATAACACAAAACAATTCATCTTTGTGCCGACAAAAGCCTTACACCTAAAAGCATATATACTACTCCGCATATCTTATTCATAATCCCCGCTGTTTTCGGTTTTCTCCGCAAAAAGGATGTCATTGTTGAGGAAAACAGCGTAAGCAGTAAACACCAAATTGTGCCTGTAGTCAAAAAAATGCCTCCCAGCAGTAAAAACGGCAGACTTCCATAAGTGTTCTGCGGGTCAATAAACTGGGGCAGAAAAGACAAGAAGAATAAAGCTACTTTCGGGTTCAGCACGTTTGTCAGCAAACCCTGTAAATAGATATTTTTCATTTCCATCCTTGTTTCAGCCAGGGTAAATAATCCATTATCTTTGGCCAGCAAAGCATTAATACCCAGGTATCCCAGATAAACGGCCCCCAATATTTTCACTGCCGTAAACGCCAGCGCGGATTTAGACAATATAACTGACAGCCCCAATGCAGCCATTAAGGTATGTACCGCACAGCCGGAAATCACCCCCAATACGGAGTAAACACCGGCCCGGCGTCCCTGGGCGATGCTCCGGCTGAGAATGTAAATTGTATCGGCACCGGGCGTAATATTTAGCAGTATTCCGGTAAAAAGAAATACCTCTGGATGAACAGTTCCTAGCATAGTTTTCACATCCTCTTTATTATCGTCGATACGCTGTTATCAGCAATTCAAGAGCTTACATGATATTTTTTATTATAATACTGTAGTGCCAATTCTTCAATTACTATTAAAGATATCACATACCATTCAACCGAAAAATTAAAGCAGATACACAACACTATTATACTAATATGAAAAAGCTCTGCAGTCCGCAGAAATATTGGACCAACAGAGCTTCTTTATCATATTTTACTGCAAAACTCAGGTTATATCATAAATCAGAATTTTCAAAAATAGTTTTTCTAAATAATTTAACATCCACAGCTATAACTTGAAACGTGCTACCGCTTCCGCCAGTTTTTCCGCCATTATCGCCAAATTGTGGCTGGCTGCCTTGATCTGTTCCAGCATCGCTGCTTGCTCTTCGGTTGTTGCCGAAACCTGCTGCGTCTGGTCAACGGTGTTTTTTACCACTGCATCGATCTGTTGCACCGCCGATACTATCTGGCTGCTGTTATCCGCCATGCGTCTGGCGGCAACAGAAATATCCGTAATTTCTTGTTTAAATTGCCCGATAAGCGTCATAATGGCCTCAAAAGATTTTCCCGCTGTATAAATGACCTCTGTCCCTACTTTTGCCTCATGGGCGCCTTCATTCATAGCAACGACGGCCAGCCCGGTGTCATTTTGAATTTTATTGATAATCTGAACTATCTGCTCAGTTGCTGCTTGTGATTGCTCAGCTAGCTTACGTACTTCTTCGGCAACTACGGCAAAACCGCGTCCTTGTTCCCCGGCTCTGGCGGCCTCAATGGCCGCATTAAGCGCCAATAAATTGGTCTGCCCGGCAATGGCGGCTATTGTGTCGACGATTTGCCCAATTTCTTTGGAGTGCTCACCCAGAGTACCGACGATTTGGGCTGAGTTGTTGACCTTTTCGTCAATATTATCCATCTGCGCTACTGCCATTTTTATTGCCCGCTCGCCTTCCGCGGCGACTGTATCGGTCTTTGCCATCATGGCGGCAATTAGATCGGTATTCTGCGCGACATGCTGGATTTCCTGCGTAGTATTTTCTACTGCTTGATGCGTTTCATTCACTGCGCTTAGCTGGCGCTCCGTTCCGTCCGTTACCGCGACGATGGCGGACACAACATGGTCTACTGATTTTGCCGATTCAGCCGAACTGGCACTCAATTCCTGCGAGCCTGCAGCGACTTGGTTGGCTGTATTGTATACGTTACTAATTAACGCCCGGATGTTTTCTACCATAGAATTCAACGCCATCCCCAACCGGCCAATTTCATCCTGGGTCTTAACTTCGATTTTTCTTACCGTCAGATTGCCGGCGGCAATTTCCTGCAGGCTGTTTGACACAGCCACGATCGGTGCTGCAAATTTTCTGGCCGTCAGCCAGGCAATAATTGATGCCAGCACCAATACAACTATAATAATTGCCAGCGCTTTCAGCCGGTTACTTGCCGATTCTGCGAATACTTCTTTCTCAGGAATAACACTGCCTACTATCCAGCCGGTCGAAGGAACATCTATCGAACTGCCCAAAACCTTGTCACCGTTTGCACCGGTAAAGCGCATGGTATGTTTCTGGCCGTCAAGAGATATTCTGGCAAGCTCCGAAGTATCTTTAATATCCTGTTGTTCCACCACCAGATTAAAGTCCGGATGAGCAATCGGTATTGCTTTGCCGTTATTGTTGGCAAAGACGAAAGCATAACCGCCGTTCCCTATTGTCACTTGCTGACGCATTTTTTCCACTTGTTCCAGCGACAAGGTTAATGCGACAAGGCCAACAATGTTTCCTGCAGTATCCTTTACCGGTTGAGCAATAATTACACTAGGCTTCTGGGAACCACGGGGAATAATTACTTCACTAATCGCACCTTTTCCGGTTCTCATCACATCCTTATAGTACTGCCTGTCGCTTAGACTAACCCCTACCACTGCTTTATTGGGGTAATCGGCAATTATTGTACCTGCCTTATCGGTCATAAAGGCGGCAGCATATACATTATCCGTATTTTTTATACTCACCAGTAATTCATCGATCACCGGCAGATTACCGCCAATTACCTGCGAATTATTTGCCACCATTTGGCAAACCTTAATTTTTTCCTCCATCATAATTTCAATCTGGTTGGCATAATTTTCGGTTGCTGCAATTACACTTTGAGTAGCAACTTGTTCTTCAGCACTTTGCATTCTTAGCAGCAGAAAACCGGCTATGACGCTTGAAGTAAGCATTGTAATACAGAAAATAACCGCAACCAGTTTTGTTAATATTGAATTTTTCATGGCAGCTTTTCTCTCCTTGGTTACAGCCAAAAGCGGCGGGTAGAAATATTGCCAAATAACCCGCTCTTGTGCCTTATTGGATTATGCTTCACTTTTTCTATATGTCCCCTGGAGCCTGATCACTACCTTTAGAAAGCATCCGCCTTCTCGTCCAGCAGATGTGCCATTGCGCGCAGCTCCTGCGTCGCTCCTGCCAGATGGGTAATCGCCTCGGCTACCTGGGAAATTCCCTCTTCCACCTGGCCAATCTGACAACTTGTCGTTGTGCTGCTGTTCTGAATTCCGCTTATTATTGCGCTAATTTTCGCAATTGACTCCGCACTGTTAGCCGCCAATTTGCGTATTTCCTCGGCTACCACGCCGAACCCTCGCCCCTGCTCGCCAACTCTGGCTGCTTCGATAGCGGCGTTTAATCCCAGCAAATTTGTCTGGCCGGCAATTTCCCTGATAAAGCCAAGTACACGATTTGTCTCCAATACCTGATTTTGCGATTCTTTCGCTGCTTGAGTCAGTGCCCGGGTAATTCCCGCTATCTCCTGCGATTGCGCCGTTATCTCTTCCGCAGTACTGGCAAGAGTACTTATACTATTTAGCAAGTTGCCCGCCATGTCTTTTAGGGTTGACTGATGGTCCAGTGACTGGGAAATAATTATCGACCCGATTGTTTCGTTGTCGTCGTTATAAATCGCTGCAACCATTACATCATAAGGGAAACCGTGTAATTGCTTATCCATCCGCCTCTTCAAATAGGGCAATTTCTCCTGCATAAGGATGTATACCGCCGAACCTTCTTTAAACGGTGCGTTAATTTGCGTTCGAAAATCAAGATCTTTTGCTGGATAATACACCAGAAATTTTTCCGCATCTGTTAGTGCCACACCTATCCCGCCGTCAAAAGCCCGGTAAAATATTGGTAAAACAGACGCCATTTTTTCCAGAGTTGCCTGATCCTCAGCCTTCATCATTTTCTTCCTTTCACCAATCGAATTCAGAGCCTTGTTTCACTTTCCGTAGAGTATGCTTAAATGGCATTTCTGCCTGTATGCCTTATTCCATTCTAACCCCTGGGGAGTTTGTTGCAAAAGTCATTTTAGTGCCAGTCCGTCCACAATAGGTCTACATTTATCTGACGATAAACCCTACATATTGTGTACAGTTTGGATGATTCAAGGGTTTTGCAACAAACTCCTAGGTGTTTAAACAGACTGCAGCTATACAATACCGGCGCATGCAGGCCTCAAGGAAGATTGCATGCGTACCGGCTCTGTTCATCAACCGTATCTCTTTCCACTGGCTACTGTAACAATGGTAGATTGGGCGATTGCCTCAGGGGTCAATTCCTGGCCGATGCCCGGCTTGTCCGGCACCTTATATTTGCCGTTGACCGGCTGATAATCATAAAGGCAGGTTGCGCGGCTATCAAGATTAAGCGCCCTTTGATGATGTTCATGAATAATAAAGTTAGGAATAACCGCTTCAAGCTGGAGCGCGGCTGCCTTGGAAATCGGGCTGCCGCACACATGAATTTGAACGGCGCAGTCATATATATGCCCCATATCACAAATTTTCTTTGCTTCCGTAATCCCGCCACAAAGGCAGATATCCGGCTGAATTACCTGCAGAGACCTATTTTCAAAAAACTCCCGGTAGCCATATCTGGTATAAATTCTTTCGCCGGAAGCAATAGGAATCTTCACGTTATTTTTAACTTCCAGCATTGATTTTGCATTTAAAGGATGGCATGGTTCTTCATAATAGAATATTCTAAGCCCTTCCAGCGCCTGGCCAATTTGAATGGCTGCTGTCGTATCCGTATTTGAGTGATTCTCGATAATGATGTCCAGGCCGTCGCCACCGGCTTCCCGCATAGCGGCAACCCGGTCATAAACTGTCTTGAGCACTTTATGTTCCAGCGGCCCGGTAATTTTCCAGGGTCCCTTTCCATCCGCCTGATTACTCAATATGACAGGATCGACTTTAATCGCATCATACCCCTCAGCCATAGCTACTTTGGTAACCTCGGCGTATTCCTCCGGCGTGATGAGAAACTCTTTCTTGAGCTTGGAACCCCAGTTATACTGTAACTGGCTGGCATAAGTGCGCAGATTATCATTAGTTTTTCCGCCTAAAAGCTGCCAAACCGGCAGACCCGTCGCTTTCCCCTTAATATCCCAAAGAGCGATATCAATGCCACTGATACCGGCATTTACCACCGTACCGCCGCCCATGCCCCAGAAAGTTTTTCTAAAAATAGTTTCCCATATTTTTTCAATGTTCATCGGATCTTCCCCGATAATCACCTCGGCAAAGTCCTGGACCATTCCAAATCCGGCGCGCCAACCTTTGCCATAAGCCAGGCCGACTTCACCAAAACCGTTTATTCCCTCATCCGTATTAATACGGACAATTACCGGACTCCAGGCGCCCCTTGACGCCCCGGAATTTCCGCTTGGAACCTGCATTACATCCACACTGATAATTTTCACGGTAAAACCCCCATATGTAATCAATTTAGAACTTATTATTTGGCGCTCCGGTCAGGTTATTTCCAGTAGCCCGCTCGTCATGCCGCTTGTGCAGAACCTGTTGCTGTCCCTGATCAGTATTTTTGCAACGTCAAAATCAGGGTCGCTATCCCTCCGGCTACGCAACAACCAACCATATATAACAGTCCACTGCCATAATCACCTGTCAAGCTGATCAGAAATCCGATAGCCACCGGGGCTAGCGATGAGAAACCGTTGCCCAGTCCGTTCATAACTCCTGAAGCTGTCGAAATACCTTTGCCAGGAACTACATCCTGCAGCAAAGTCCAGGCGGCAGGACCACCCAGCCCGATCGCCCCAATACCAAAAGCCAGGATGATAGCTGAAGTAAGGTTGTCCGTGGCTCTGGCACCAAAATAGACGCCGATGGCGACTCCCACCATGGCAAACAGTAGAATAGGTGCTCTGCGGCCAATTTTATCGCAAAGAAGTCCGGATATTATCTTTGTAACAACCCCGAGTATCCAGGGCAATGATGCCAGTGCCCCCATTGCCGCCCAAGAAAACCCTCTGGCCTCTTTCAAATACGTCGGCATCCATGTCATGGCACCCCATATTACCGAAGTATGTGCCATATAGTAAACCACCAGGAGCCAAAAACGGTAGTTACCGGCGAAAGATTTAATTCTGTTCCAGAACGTCTCCGTTTCCGGGCCTGTACCGGCTTCTTCCCCTGTTTCTTTCGTCAACCCTGCTTCAATATGCTCTAGTTCCAGTTTATTTACCCGCTTGTGCCGGCGTGGCGTGTCGGCAGTGCAAAACCACAGTGAGGCCAGCGGAATAAGTCCCAGCAGCGTCAGCACGAAGAAACTGTTACGCCAGCCGGTATAATAAATAACGCAGGCAAAGAATGGCATAGCTACGGCGGGAGCAAGGGCCATACCTGTTTGCCACACGGCGTTGGCCTTGCCCCTTTCCTGGAGCGGGAACCAATGCTTTATATATTTGCTCTGCATGGGAAAATGCATGCCTTCGCCTAATCCGAGCAGCACCCGCGAAAATAGCATCATCATAAAAGTTGGTGCTAGACCGCCGATGATAAGCGAAATCCCCCACATCACCACCGACAGCGACATGGCCTTGCGCGGACCGAGGTAATCTCCGAACGGACTTAGCAGTATGTTGCCAAACATATACGAGAATAAAAAGACCGTCATAAGCAGTCCCTTTTGCACAGACTGCCCCACTATACCCATATCTCTTAAAAAAGCGTTATCAGCCACCAATATTGAAACATTTACTCTATCAATATAAGAGAAAAAGACCACTAGTAACAAAATGGCGGCAAGCAAATGTCTCTGCCGTGTCGGCTTTAATTCCGAATCAATATTTGAATTCATTATCTCATTTCTCCCCTCACCTTTTACTCTTCTACTTTGGTTTATTATCATCGACTATCCTCCCTACCTACCTCACCTCCCCTCGCAGTTAACCCGTTCCCCATCAATTTTTTATTTCTTCCCCAGTCCGGCTCTGCAATATTTCCCGGCAAACCGGTTGGTTATTTGCGATTAATCCTGCCTGATGATTACACTACAAGATTGCCCCTCGTTATCCTGGCAGATCTTCCTGGAAAAAAGCAAATGCCAAAATGCCTAAAAGCAGTCCGCAAAACGGAACGGCAAAGGCCGTTTTGTATGCAGCCAGAGAATAGACCCCCGGCGAAAGTGCCGGATATAAATTGATTACCAGACCCATGATATATTGGTAGAAAGCCCCGCCGGAAAACAGAAAGATGTTTAAAGCCCCTACGGCTGTTCCGGCAAAACGCGCATCGTAAATCTCTTTCGCACAGGCAAAACAAGTCACAAACGAGCCTCCCGCCAGACCATACCAAAAAAACAGCAGATACAACGCCCCCGGAGCCAGCTTGTCCGGAAAAAACACCGAACTCTTTCGTTATTTCCGGCCCGACTACCGCCGGAGCCGCCCGGTGGAAATATGAAACAAGATAGGTTGCCGATATGGCCAGGAATATCCACAACCGGTATCGTTGCATCTTTTGCAGCAAAGTACCGTCTAAGGACTCAATTGCCTCAGTTTGTAAATTCATTACTGTGCATCCTCCTTGATGCGGCTATTCTTACCGCTTCATCCTCCAGTTGGAAATTTTGTTCATGCTATCAAGTGTACATGTTAATTACCACATGCGGCTGTTACTAAATACCATTTGCGTAAACTGGCACTGTGAAACGTCACTGTTTATGGTTAATCGTTTATGGAATTCATATATAGGCACAAATGTTCCCGCATAGCCTCGCCGGCTCCTTCAACATTGCCTTCCTTTATCGCCTGGAAAATCTTTCTATGGTACACCAGCGCAACATCCTGACGGTTATCGTCCTTGAGCGACTCCCGCCGCGAATAACGCAGCAACTCCCGCAAAAACTCATTTACTTTGATCAGTACATCATTGCGTGTGGCGGCAATAACCGCAGAATGAAACCTTAAAGAAGCATCCGTTACGTCCTTTTTCATCTGGATATTTCTCTCCATCTCTAACAATGAATCTTCCATGGCGCCTAAATCTTCCGCCGTACACCGTTTAGCGGCCAACCGGGCTGCCTGGTTTTCAATTGCCTCCCGGGCCTCAAATAAATCATGGAGCCCATGTTGGGAGTCCAGCACTAAAAAGCCGATTTTGTTCAGCACTTGATTAATGTTTATGTTTTTAACAAATACTCCTTTGCCGCGAAAACGCTGAACAACTCCCAAAAATTCCAGTATTTTTAACGCTTCCCTGACCGGCACCCGGCTAACGTCGAACAGTTGCGCCAACTCCCGTTCAGAAGGCAACAGGTCGCCTTCTTTAAGGTAGCCTTTTAATAACCATTGGCGGATTCGTTCGACGATTTGCGAATATAATACGTCAGAATCCTTGTCCATCAGCTTATTTAATGCCTGCTCTTCGGGAGGAATTGTCATTAATTCACCTTCATTGGCATACTGGTATACCAATATGCTAGTATTTACGATTTAAGATGTAGTTTAATTTGCATGAATTATGCAATATTTTACTATACCATTTAATGGTATTACATATTAGTTTTTTTGTCAATATTTATCAAAACAAGGAAGATATTGTAGATATCAATTGTTATGTTAGTAAGAAGATAAAAGCTTTAGTAGTGCTGAAGGAAAAAAAGACCTCCTATGCTGTAGGTGCGGCCGTGCCAGCCATCTACAGCACAGGAGGTTAAGTATCATGGCCAAAGTTGCGAATCGACTGAAAAAAATAATCGCCAATTTAATTGCCAATCATTTGCTTATAATACTGTAGTGCCAATTCTTCATTACTTTTAAAGATATCACATACCATTCAACCGAAAAATTAAAGCAGACCTTGGCGTTCTTGGCGTCCTTGGCGGTTAACCGTTTTCTCCCATTCGCTAAATTATAATTTTTTCCTAGACGCTACCGGTCTAGCAGCCTCAGAAAACGTATACTTTCCTGTATTGAGAAAAAGCCATCTTATGATGGCTTTGCAACGTTTTAGGTAACGTTTTAGTCAATTTTCTTCTTAAACTTCATGATACTGATTGTCAGCGCAACAGCAGTAAATGTGATTAGGGCGAGGGTTTGTGACCACAAAAAGTGAATGCCGACACCTTTTAATATAATTCCCCGCATGATCTGCAAGTAGAATGTCAGTGGCAAAAGATCACCCAAGTAATAGAAAAAGGCTGGCATTGCTTCCCGGGGAAACATAAAGCCTGACAACAGTACACTGGGTAAAAATACAAAAAAAGACATTTGCATGGCCTGCATTTGCGTTTTAGACATGGTTGAAATCAACACTCCCAATGCTAAAGACGCAATAAGGAACAGGGTAGTCAGACCATAAAGCAGCCCCAGGCTGCCACGCATCGGCAGATCAAAAACCAGTACGCCCATCATTAATGCCAGTGTGGCCTGAGCGTAACCTACGAAGATATAAGGAATTATTTTGCCCAGCATAAGTTCATAGGTCTTCATGGGAGTAACAATCAATTGTTCCAGTGTACCCCGCTCCCGTTCCCTGACAATAGCCATGGAGGTAATCATCACCATCGTCATGGTCAGCACAATCCCCATAATACCAGGCACCATATAAAAGGCGGAGACAAAATCAGGATTATACCAAGGCCGTATCCGGATGTCATAAGGTGGCTCCAAGGATTTTCCGCTATAGCCTTGCATTCTGTTTACGAAAATTTGCTGGGATTTAATTTGTCCAATAAGCTGGGCAGTGCTAATGGCTGAAGAAGCAGCCAGCGAGTCGGAAGCATCCACAATTATTTGAACGGCTGCACTGCGTCCGTGTTTAATGTTATCGGTAAAGTCCGGCGGAATAATTATGCCTACTTTGGTTTTGCCTTCATCAATACTGTCAGTCACGTCCTGATAACTATGGGCCACATATTTAATATCAAAATATTCACTGGCCGTAAAAGCTGACAGCAAATCCCTCCCCTCTTGCTGCAAAGACTGGTCAAACACAACCGTGGTCAGATGCTTAACATCGGTGTTAATTGCGTAGCCATACAGCAGCAGTTGAATAATCGGCAATCCCACCATCATGGCAAATGTCAGCCGGTCGCGGCGCATCTGAATAAATTCCTTTAGCAGCAGCGCTCTCAGCCGCCTCATATTTCCGCCTCCCTACGATGTGATTTTACCATATATATGAATACGTCCTCCAGTGAAGGAGTTATTATTTCATAGCGATACGCTGCCAAACGGGCAACCTGGTCAGGTTTGACAAGCACATGTAAAGTTGTTCCGAAACGATAAATATCAATATAGTCCAGCTTTTCTGCCGCCAAACTATCAATAAGCTCCATCGGTTCGGCAGTAGGTATTTCCAGCAAAGTTCCCGGAATAGTCATTTTAAGATTCGCCGGCGTGTCGCTGGATATAAGACTGCCCTCGAAAATAAAACCGATTTCATCGCAGTGTTCGGCTTCATCCATAAAATGCGTCGTAACCATTACCGTAGTGCCTTGTTTTGAAAGTCTATATATAATTTCCCAAAATAACCGCCTGGATACCGGATCGACACCACCGGTAGGCTCATCGAGAAACAGAATCGGCGGATTGTGCAGAATGGAGCAGCCTAATGCCAGCCGTTGTTTCCATCCGCCGGAAAGATGCGCTGCAAGTTCCCCTTTCCGTTTCTCCAGCCCTGCGAGAACAAGCATTTCCTGAATACGTCGTTTTTCAAGATCGCGGGGCAGACTGTACATTCCAGCGTAAAACTCGAGATTTTCTAGCACGGTAAGGTCGTCATACAAGCCAAATTTTTGCGACATATAGCCGATTTTGTGTTTTAAATCTTCGCTGTTGCGGAAGATGTCAAGTCCCAATATCGTCCCGCCGCCGGCAGTCGGCTCCAGCAAGCCGCACAGCATACGGATGGTAGTAGATTTGCCTGAGCCATTGGGTCCAAGAAAACCATAAATTGTTCCCTGCCTGATTCTCAATGAAATATTGTTTACCGCTGTAATTTCACCGAAACGCCGGGTAAGATTGGTTAATTCCACCGCGAACATATTCAAATCACCTCTGATATTGTCAATACTCATTTCAATACCACATCGGCAGGCATACCAGGCTTCAGAATACCTTCACTATTGTCTATCTTTACTTTTACAGCAAACACCAAGTTGGCCCGTTCCTGCTGGGTAATACTCTGACGGGGGGTAAACTCGGCATTTTGACTGATTTCCTTAATTACACCGGAAAAAACTCTGTCAGGAAAAGAATCAACCTTAACTGCAGCCGGCTGTCCTACTGCAATCAGGCCTAACTGAGTGGAAGAAACATATATTTTCACCCAGCAATCGTTCATATCACCCACCGTGGCAATTGCCGAGCCGGGATTGACATATTCACCTTGTTCATAATTCTTACTCAGCACCAACCCATTGAGCGGGCTGGCAATAACTGTGTCATCAACCATGGTACGACTGGCATCAACAACAGCTTTTGACCGCTGCACCTCTACCCGCTGTGCTTCGATAACGTCAGACCTGTTTCCTTCTGCTACCAAACTGAGGTTGGCCTGTGCTGCCAGCAAGGAGTTGTAGGCAACATCATAACTGGAACGTGCCGCATCCAATTGCTGTGCCGCAATAGCACCTTCTTTGTATAATGCACGATACCGTTCAAAATCGTTTTTAGCTTTGTCATAAACTGACTGGGCGGAATCCAGGTTCGCTTGTGCTTCGCTTTTCTCCTGACTGCGTGAACCCTTTTCCAGGTCTTCCAGTTGCACCTGCGCTTTTATCAGTGCTGCTTCATCCCGCAATAATTGGGCATCAAGGTCCGGCCGGGCAATGCGGGCAATTACCTGCCCTGTTTTTACACTATAGCCAACGTCAATTGAAAGCACAGTCATGTAACCGCTGACCTTAGGCATAATATCCGCTTTGGTTACTTCAATAGTACCGGTTGCCGTTATACCTTCCTCCTTATGCCCGTACAGTTTATAAGCCGCAGCGGCAGCGACAAGCACAAAAATAATAAGACCAGCTATTATTTTTTTATTCATAATTTATCCTCCTCACACCATTTAAATAAATGTTCAGAGCCTGAGTTAAATACTTTTCATCATTGTTACACTCATAATTTAGCGGTAAAAAACTCTGGAAGACCGGTTTAGCCAAAAAGTAAAAATTCATAATCCCGGCAAGGGATATTGCTGCCTGCGCCGGATTAAAATCAGGATTAAACTGTCCAGCGGCAACGCCGTCAACAAACGCTGTTGTTAATAAACCAAAAATTTTGCCAATATATTTTTTTACAACCGTTTCAAAGCATATTGTTGGATTAATCATTTCGCCATGCATAAACCGTATCAAATAAGGGCTCTGTTTATGAGCAGCATTAACTGCTTTTGCATAATAGGCAATACGTTCGGATGGGGAAAGTTCGAAACTGCCTGCGGCATTTATAGCATTGGCAACCGGTGCAAATTGGCCTTCAAGTACCGCTTCATACAATCCTTCTTTGCCACCAAAATGATAAGATATCAGCGCACTATTAACACCTGCCGCCTCCGCCAGCTCCCTGATAGATACTCCGGCAAAACCTTTTTGGGCAAACAATGGCGTTGCTGCCTCAATAAGTCTAATGCGTGAATCCTTTTCCAATTATCAGCCCTCCTTTTTAATCAATCGTTTAATTAAATAGTATCATCTTACCTAAAATTTGTCTACAATTAATATACCAAACACATTGATCAGACAGTAAAAAACCACCCGGACAGGACAGGTGGTTTTTTACTAGCCAAATAAGTTCCAGATCATACCTAAACCTTTTTGCATTAAATCAAAATACATTATCATGCCGGTAATGATGAGCACTACGCCGGAAGCTTGTTGCACTAATGGCAGCCATTTATATAGTTTACGTGTTTGGCAAACATATTTGTTCAGCAAAACGGCAATTGTCAAAAAAGGGATTGAAAAACCCAGCGCATAAATAAGTAATAATAGTACTCCCTGTCCTAAGGTGGCAGTAGTCCCGGCATACACCAGAACAGAGGCCAAAATGGGTCCAATGCACGGTGTCCAACCAACAGTAAAAGCTATCCCTAATATGAATGCTCCCCCAGGGCCTTGGAACGTATTCGCTAAAAAGGGGCGATATTCCCTGTGCAGTACGGAAAACCGGATAACCTGCAGCAGGTGCAACCCCATTAATACCATAAATATTGCCCCGATTCTACGGATAATACCCTGATATTGGGAAAGAACCTGGCCAAAGTAAGAAGCAGTTGCTCCCATTGCCACAAAAATCAAGGTAAAACCGCTTAGGAAAAAAACAGCATTTATTAAAAGGCGCCACTTGTCTCTGGCACCAGGCAAAGACGCAGTCCCCGTCCCAGCCAGGAAAGCAGAATATGTTGGCAAAATGGGCAGCACGCAGGGTGATAAGAAGGATACCAGCCCGGCGGCAAAAGCCGAAATAAATGTAATGCTATTACTATTATCCATTACAATCACCTACAAACCCTTAATTACACCTTCCAATTCGTTTGCTGTAACCCCGCCTGATTTACGGTATTTGATAATACCGGCTTTATCTACTATAATAGTAGTCGGGATAGCGCTAATCTTGAACTTACTGCCGACCACTCCTTCCTCATCCAATAATACTGTCATAGTATATTGATTTTTACTAATAAATTCACTTACCCTATCTACCGGTTCCTGCAAGTTAACGGCATAGAATGCCACATTTTGCCCATTACTTTGGGCAAACCGGTTCAACTCCGGCATTTCTTCCCGGCAAGGCGGACACCAGGTTGCCCAAAAATTTATTACTGTAACTTTATCTGATTTGGCAACAGTTACCTGCCGGCCTGCCAAACTAGTAAGAGTAAAGGAAGGCACTGCTTTACCTACAGTTGTGCCGGTTTCTACCGTAGCCTCTGTTCCCGGCTGTTTGGGGCTGGCCGCCAGCGCATACAATATTCCGGCTATTACTAACAGCATTGCTATTCCTGCATATACATATTGTTTCCGCACCAAAAATTCCCCCATATAATATTTTAATACTTATTATTCTCTTTTTCCCAAAACTATTCCTTTACATTTGGACAGCGTTATCCACTTACATTAAGGGAGGTCATTATGCATCAGTATCTTTTTTTTATCGGCGACTTTCCGGTTCGGGCGTACGGCTTAATTCTTAGCCTGAGTATTATCCTCGCAACCGGAACCGCCTATTTTCTTGCCAAACAAGACGGCCGCTGGCATCAGCATGTGCCTGATATTGGGATATACTGCGGCCTGGCCGGCATTGTGGGTGCACGATTGTGGGATGTCTTTTTCTTTGACTGGGAATATTATCACAACCACCTGCTGGAAATACCCTTTGTCTGGCAGGGAGGTATGGCCATACAAGGCGGCGTAGTGCTTGGGGCTATTACCGGTATCCTATATACCAGATATCATAAAATAGACACCTGGGCTTTTGCCGATATTGTGGCCGCACCGGCAGTAATCATGGGGCAAGCGATTGGCCGCATGGCCAACTTAATGAATGGTGATGCCTTCGGACATCCGACGGGCGGCAACTTTGGTTTAGTATATCCTTCTACTACCCTGGCATACCACACTTATGGCAACCAGCCTTTATGGCCGGCTGAAATATGGGAAGGACAAATCGATGTTATTATTTTCGTCCTGCTGTTGTTGTTCCGGACTACCAACCACGCCAAAGGACAAGTATTTATTCTCTATGCCATACTCTATTCCCTGGCCCGCTTTTGCCTTGAATACTTGAGAGGTGATTATGGCACCTTGCTGCTAGGTCTAAAATCAGCGCAATTAACCAGCCTAGTTGTTATAATTATCGGAATCGCTTTATTTATCTGGTGCGGCCTTAAAGGTGAAAAAATCAATAAAGAAAAGACGGCAGTCTAACTGCCGTCTTTTTTTAATAACAAAGTAAATAACACAGTGATTTGACCATAACCAGTTTTACCGCAAATGGCCTTCCCTTTAATGATTGACAGTTGTTAAACTAACGCCTGATCGCGGCAATTTCCTCATAAAATTCAATAATTGGTTCTTTCTCTATCAATCCACCAAGCGCGTCAAGGACCTCTTTCAGGTACGGAGTAGCCATATGATGATTTACAGCATCCTGATCTGCATATTTTTCGTAAAAGAAAAACTTGCCGCCATCTGCAACCGACCGATGAAGGGTATACTGCAAAGCTCCCTGCTCAGACTCTACCTTGGGAATGAGCATTTTCAACGTGCTCTCGAGTTCCTTTTCCTTTCCGGGTTTTGCTTGAAAAACCGCAGCTATAATCACTGACACAAATTTTTCCTCCCCACTCAAAAATAAATTTACTGTTTCCATTTTATACCACTAACAATACCAGCGCAAGCAGCAAACTTACCGTAAACTGAATTCCTGGACCGCACTATCTATTTCCCGTGCCAAAGCTTCAGGCAATCCCTCAATATTCACATTGAGAAAACCGCGGACAATGGTGGCAACTGCTTCTTCCTCATTGAGACCGCGGGCCATTAAGTACTCAATTTCCTCAGGGGCAATCTCCCCTACTGCCGCCTCATGACTGAGTTCAGCATTGCCTGTCCGGGCTTCCAGCTCAGGCACTGCATGAATAACCCCCTGCTCTGATAATAGCAGAATCCTGCCAACAAATTCTGTATAAATTTATGTTTAATAAAGGAATTATAAATATAGACGAGAATGATAATAACAGTTTAGTTAAATGATTGAACGTGAATAAGGAGAGAAGAAAAATGTTTAAGGAAATTGAATTTTCCGAGGATCAGAAAGGCTTTGGATTAGTCATTACTAATGTCACGACAGGAATTAGGGCATTAGTAGGAATATTTGACACTTATGAAGAAGCTTATAAAATAGGCATGGATCAGGGTAAACAGCAAAAGGGATTTAGGCCCGAAGTCATACCATGGAACAAGGAAAATTATGATAAATATATATGGGTAATTCATAAGATGTCTCTTTAATTAGTAATCCGGCGAAAGAATAACCAGCTTTCAAACTGTGCGAAAGTTTTTATTTACTTTTTTCCCAGATTGGAAATAAATCAACGAACAATTAAAAAAGAAGCTTCAGGCCATTCGGCGTGTTGCTTCTTTTGTATTTTATGGAGAATTTATTGTATATTACAAAAATTCGTATTGTATTAAGGTCTAATATACAACCAGCCTGCCGCCTGTTTTCTTACTAATTCACCGACTCCGGAGGGCACAACCTCCACAAAATCCAAAAGTTCACTTTGAGTAATCCCACTATGCTGCAGAGCATGTGCACATGCCTTAAACTGAACACTTTGCGCAGCAAGTTGCGACACTTTTTCCGCATATTGGCCAGGGCTCTTTAATAGCATAATTACCCCTTCGCCATTAGCAAGCAATTCAACACTCAGATTCTCTGCCCCCACATCACCGATTAGATTTTTCATATTATTCAGGACAAGAAGACAACGCTGATTGGAATATTCATCAAGATGAAAAATCACGCGGTATTTTTCCATAGACTTTTTCTCCTCCACTCTAATTATTCCACACCTAGCCATCTCAAGAAATGCAAAGCTGAATAAATTTCTGTAATATAGGCGAAATGTATTTATTTTTATGATAAACAATATAGAACTTCCTTTGAAAACGTATATCCTCTATTTCCACTAAAACCAGTTCATTCCTCGCCAATTCCTTTTGAACAGCCATTTTCGAAATAACGGTAATTCCCAGTCCATTGGATACGGCATTTCTGATTGTCTCAGCATTATTATAGACTCCCGCTGCCTGCCAGCTTATTCCTTTACTGGCCATTACCGATTCAAATAATTCCCGGGTACCGCTGCCTTCCTCTCTGACAATAAATTCTTTATTGTCAAAGTCTAATGATGTTATTCTGCCTTTTTGTCCAAAAGGATGAGACGGGGCACACACCAACACAAGCTCATCATCCATAAAGGCCTTAGTTAGTAAGCTTTGCGAATGAACCTTGCCTTCAACCAGACCAATGTCTAATTGATCCTGTAATAGCATTCCTTCAATGACTTTTGTATTATCTACAAATGAAATAACTTTTATATTGGGATTATATCTTATGAATTCCTTGATCAAAGGATTCATCACCCAAGCACCTACCGTGACACTGGCGCCGATTCTAATGACGCCATTATTGCCTATCTCCCGCATTGCCTCTTCGGCTTCTTTATTAAGATTTACCATATGCCGGGCATAAGTTAACAGCTTCTGTCCGGCAGCTGTAATAAACAGTTTACGTCCAAGCCTTTCAAACAGTTTCACATTGTAATGCTTTTCAAGCTCAAGAATTGCCTGACTTACTGATGGCTGTGCGATATACAGTTTTTCGGCAGCTGCCGTCATATTTCCCGTATCGCAGACACTTAAAAATATGTTCAAATGCCTTAATGTCATAACTCCCTCCAACTATAGGCAATACCTATATATTATATTAAATTATAATATTTTACTTATCAATATTCAAACAGTATAATCATGCTATAACCCACAAGGAGGGAATAATATGTTTAATAAAACTGCATTAGAAAAAAACTACCGCGGTATTCTAATGACTGCTGCAATTGCCCTGCCGGCATGGTATTTCGGTAATCTAATCCCCTTAATAGGCGGGCCGGTATTTGGGATATTTTTAGGCATGCTGATTGCTTTTTGGCAAAGGCCGGCAATATTTGACGAGGGCATAAAATTTACCGCCAAAAAAATACTGCAGGCTGCTATCATTCTGCTTGGTTTTGAAATGAACCTGTTCAATGTTGTTAAAGTAGGCAGCCAGTCACTGCTCATTATTGTTTTTACCCTTAGTGCAGCCTTTTTGGCAGCCTGGCTTTTTGGCCGTTATGCCAAACTTGCCGGCAATACCCGCATCCTGATTGGCGTTGGTACTGCCATCTGCGGCGGGTCGGCAATAGCAGCTACCGCCCCGGTGATAGCTGCGAATGATAAAGAAGTTGCTTATTCAATATCAACAATTTTTCTATTTAATATAGCTGCAGTGTTCATTTTTCCATTTGTAGGCCACTTGCTGGAAATGAGCGATATAGGTTTTGGCATGTGGGCGGGAACGGCAATCAATGACACTTCTTCCGTTGTCGCAGCAGGATATTCATACAGTGATACCGCCGGAAACCTAGCCACAATTGTAAAATTGACCCGCACGTTAATGATTGTACCGATAACCCTTACCCTGGCTGTCTTGGGGTGCAGAAAGAATGCAGAAAACAACCAATTCTGTTTTACCAAGGTTTTCCCCTGGTTTGTTCTTGGTTTCCTTGGAGCTTCCGTTGTTAGTACAACAGGTTTCATCCCTATGTTCATATCCAGCTTTCTTGCCCAATCCGGAAAATTTTTTATCATTATGGCTTTGGCAGCCATTGGTCTAAATACGCATCTTAAACAACTGATTAACAATGGTTTCAAACCAGTCTTGCTGGGACTATCGTGCTGGTTAGCGGTAGCACTTGTCTCCCTTGCTGTGCAGCATTATTTAAATATGTGGTAACTTCGTCATGAACAAAGGAATAAGAGCAACTCTCCTGGATAAATGAATAAATTGCCAAGCTATTCTTGCATATTCATTATAATCAGTGTTATAATGACAATTAAAAAAAACCTTATTTGTGTTTTGTTTATTTTTGTAGGAGGCATTTTATGAAAGGGTCTAAAATTGTACATTGGTTGATTGGCCTTTTTGTCTTGTCGGTATTGGCTAGTGCCTGCACCTTCACCAGGCCGGTGGCAGCACCGGCAAGTTCAACCGCCGAACCAGTCGAATTGAATGTTTCAGCAGCATTGGGACTGAAGGAGGCCTTGCTTGATATCCAAAGAGATTATGAGGCCAAACATCCTAATGTAAAAATCATTTACAATTTAGCCGCTGCCGGTTCTTTAGAAAAGCAAATCGAGCAGGGAGCTCCGGCAGATATTTTTATTTCAGCCGCCAATAAGCAAATGGATGACCTTCAGCAGAAAAATCTTATTAATACAGCTACACGGATAAATCTGGTAAGTAGCAAATTAGTATTGATTGCACCGAAAGAATCATTGTTAGGGTTGACAAGTTTTAAAGATTTGACCAAAGACAGTGTCAAGAAGTACGGATTGGGAGCACCTGAGTCTGTACCTGCCGGCCAATATGGAATAGAAGTATTGAAGGCGATGGGCATTTGGGACGAGGTCAAGGATAAAGCTGTACTTACCAAAGATGTTAAAACAATTCTAACCCATGTGGAAACAGGAAATATAGAAGCAGGCATTGTATCTTCCACTGTCGCTGCAACCAGTGATAAAGTAAAGGTAGTTGCTATCGCGCCGGAAGGCACCCATGAACCGATTGTTTTTCCAGCAGCAGTATTGACTAATGCTAAGCAACCCAAAGATGCGGCAGAGTTTATCCATTATTTGACCAGTCCGGAAGCAATGAACGTCTTCAAAAAGTATGGTTGGAGTGCACTATAAATCCATTATGCAGAGTAGTAAAATGCTTAAACATAAAATTGAACGTAATGTCCCAATAGCCACAGACTAATCTGTGGCTATTGATTTTTGGGGATTAAGCACTACCCCCAGATCCTATGAACTGAATTAAAAAATATATTTCATAATTTAATTCATAAAGGCACCCTTTTATAATTTAATAATAACTAAAAATAGCTTGATAAGCGTCTTAATGATCATGATCACACCTTGGAGCGACCAGTCCCTTGCCTGTTAAATCGTTTATCTTGTTAACAGCTGTTTCCGATAAAAAGGCAATTTGCGAAGGCTTGCCTTCCATCGTTTCCCCTGACAATATTAAGCCATTGTCATTCTCCTGATAATTTATTGGCAGGTTGCGTCTAAACAAAATTCCGCTATTTTGATCAATTACTTCAATAGTTATCGATTCTGCTTCAATTTTATTAATAATACTAATTTCTTCCTTCGTCGAGCCATATTTCTCAGCCCAATTCTGAAGAAATTCGGCAGTGACTGCAAGATAGATGTTATGAAACTCCTGCCAGCGGCTTAACAGCTCATTATAATTTTGGATATCACAGTCTTTAACCAATTTCTCCAATGTCTCTGAAAATAGAACGGTAATTTGATCCTTCAATGCGAATGGAAAACTTTGGTTCACAATATCAACCTCCAGAAACTCTTGCCCCTTCTAATGGCCGCAACAGCAACCGTGTCCATGTTTTTGCTCATTGTTAGGATTACCACCCCCGCAAGCATGTTTTACATTATTTTCGACCTTGCTTTTTTTCATGCTGCCACATTTAGGGCAGGAGATTTCCCAACCATGTTTACCGCCTTCGGTACATGGCGCCACTTCCCAGATATGTTGACAGTCCATACACTCAAAAACCCGGTTTTTCATAATAAAATTTCCTCCTTTAATGATTATAGCCCGCCCTTCAACCAGCGCCGTAGCAACCTTGTACCTGGCGGCCTGTAGAATTCTTTGAAACGTTGGCCGGGAAAGCCCCATCTGAGCAGCGCATTCTACCTGCTCCAACCCTTTAACATCTTTTAACCGTAAAGCTTCAAATTCTTCTATTTGCAAAGTTACTTCTTCACCGTTTGGTTGTGTTGAGGGAATAAACTTTTGACAAATTACTTCAGAATCAACTAAGCCACAACACCGTCGCCTTGGCACTATATTCACCTCTCATTTGGGCATATGCTCAAAATCATTATATACCAATCCCTTACAGTTTTCAAGCTTCAAACCTATAGGATATTGTAAACCTTTGCATTATCCGCTATGATATAATCAGTATTCTGACTATATCATAGCACTCTTAGGGCTAATCAAACTCATTTCAACTGAGACAATGGTACTTTTCTAATATCTTACTTAATGGAGGGGAATTGAAATGATCTGCAAGCAATGCAATAATGAAATTCCAGAGGGAGAGCAAATGCAATATGCAGGCCAGATTATCTGTGAAGACTGCTACGTTGAGATGATAGAACCGCCCCGCACCTGTGATGTAGCCGCCGTATACAGCGCCAAGCAGGCCCGTAAAATGGCCGGCCACGAAGGAACAGACGGTCTTACCGAACTCCAGAAGGATATTTATAACTTCATTAATACAGAGGGTCCGGTTACTCATGCGCAAATCATGCAAAAGTTCGGCTTATCCAAATTACAATTAGATAAGCTTTTTGCGACCTTACGACATTGCGAACTTGTTCGTGGGTTTCGCGATAATGGCCAGATTTTCATAACAATATGGGAAAAAGGCGGCCCAGGGGAAATGAACTTAGGAACCGACTGAAAATTACCTGATGAAAGGGCTTGCAAAATAAAAGGAAAACACAGCCGTTTAGATCATGGCTGTGTTTTCCTTTTATTTAATGAATCACTACATTTAATTCACTCTGCCGGCTGTGAATTCTTTTTCCGTAATTGAGCCAGACGCTCACCTATACAGATTTCCTCACCATTTGTTGTTGGCACATAGTAGATTGCACCGGCCAGCTTGTCAGGTAAATACTGTTGCGAAACTAGACCACCGGCAAAATTGTGGGGATAGAGATAGCCGCGACCATGCCCCATTTCTTTGGCCCCTTTATAGTTTGCATCCCTCAGGTGCAGAGGCACTTGTCCGCAGTCTTTTTGCCGCACATCGGTAAGCGCCTGATCTATGGCCACATATGCAGCGTTGCTTTTGGGTGCACAAGCAATATATGATACCACCTGTGCCAAAGGAATGCGGGCTTCAGGCATGCCGATAAATTGTACGGCTTGCGCCGCTGCCATTGCAAGAACCAAGGCCTGGGGATCAGCATTGCCAACATCTTCTGCTGCACAAATGACGATGCGCCTGGCGATAAACTTAACATCTTCTCCTGCGGCCAGCATACGGGCCAGATAATGCAACGCAGCATCAGGGTCAGAGCCGCGCATGCTCTTGATAAAAGCAGATGCCACATCAAAGTGGTTGTCACCTTTTTTATCATACACCTGAATTTTTTCTCCGGCAACTGCCTTGACTATTTCCACCGTTAACTGCTTGGGGGATAGCGTTTCCACCATAGCAGCGCTTTGTTCCAGTATATTCAAGGCGACACGGGCATCACCGCCGGCTATGTCGGCAATCGCCGCAATGCCATCTTCATTATATGTAAGTTCCATGTCGCCCAGTCCGCGCATACTGTCACTGGCAGCTTGCCTGATGATTTTTAGTATATCTTCCCTATCAAGGGGTTTTAAGCGAATAACCCTCATTCTTGACAACAATGGAGAATTGACCTCAAAATACGGGTTTTCTGTTGTTGCACCAATTAAGATGACCCGGCCATCCTCTACATAAGGCAATAAAGCATCCTGCTGACCTTTATTAAAACGATGAATTTCATCAATAAATAAAATGGTCCGTTTTTGATACAGCAAAAGTCTTTCTTTTGCCGCCTCTACAACTCTACGAATATCAGCAATACCCGCGGCTACCGCATTAATTGTTTCAAAATGACTTCCGGTAGCACCGGCAATTATATTGGCCAACGTGGTTTTGCCTGTCCCCGGTGGACCAAATAATATAACTGACGGCATGTTATCGGCATCAACCATTCGTCGTAAAAAAGCGCCTTTTCCGACAACCTCGTCTTGTCCAATAAACTCGTCTAAAGTTCGTGGCCGCATTCTCACAGCCAATGGTGCCATTTTTTCAGTTTCAGACTGATTTGCATAGGTGAACAAATCCATTTGTAACTAACATCCTTTTATAAGAATCTTTTTCAAAAACACTCAGTATTATCGCCGCATTTCTGATCCGAAAATAATAAGAGTGTGTCACTCCAGGAATTTGGCTGCTCTCATGTATTGTTTCTTAACCTAATATTATTTCTGTAATAATTCTGGATGGAACGGAAATATTCCTATCGCAACTTAAATTATTTATCAATATACCGTTTTCCACTAAATCATAAATAACAAGCAAAGTACAAGGAATAAAATAGTTCTAATTTTTGAACTTATTCACCTGAAGAGCTACTTCTGGGAATATATGGGTTGGCTTAATTAACTAGGTTTTGTTACAATAATAGCGTGATTCCCTATTAGTTTATTCAGTAGGAGACAAGTTATATGAATCCTGACATACAGCAAAAAAAATCTGACAATCCTGTTTTCAATCGGCTCACAACTATAGAATTGGCAGGTATTGTTCTTGCCGGTGGTATGAGTACAAGAATGGGCCAGGATAAGGCGTCCTTATCCTGGCAGGGAAGCGATTTATTAAATACCGTATTGGCACGTCTGGCACCAGTGTGTTCAGAGCTTATTGTTGTCAGTAATGTGGCTCGTAATATTATCTTACCAAATGTTAAGGTAGTGGCTGATAAATATATTAAATGCGGACCTCTGGCAGGAATGCAAGCCGGGATAAGGGCTTCCCATTGTGATTATAATTTTATTGCCGCCTGTGACATGCCATACCTTAATACCAATGCAGTAGCATATATTGGGGAAGCGGCAGTTGGCTACGATGCCGCCGTACCGTTTTTTGAAGGTTATTTCAATCCTCTTCATGGCGTTTATCGCCGTACTTGCTTGTCACATATTGAAATACTATTAAAGGAAGGAAATTATAGTGTTTTAAATTTTTATAACGAAATAAATTTACGCCGCATCACTGCGGAAGAATTGAAGATCTTTGACCCGGAATTAAAAACATTTATTAATATCAATACGCCTGAGGATTTTCAGCAGGAAATGTGATAAATAAAAACGTGGCTCAATCGAGCCACGTTTTATTTATTATTGGTTAAACAGCAACAGGAGCCTTCTCAACTTTTACCGCGCATACTTTGTATTCATAAGTTTTGGTTGTTTTATCCAAATTTCCACTGGTGATTTCATTAGTGGGGCATGCGAGATAGTGGAAGGACATCCAGATTACTCCAGGAGGAACGTTATCGGTTACCCACGCTTTACCTGTACCACTGCCTCTGCGGGATGAGACGGTAATCATGTCTTCATCACTGACATTTAACCGTTTAGCATCATCAGGATGGATCATAATCCGCTCTTCATTGCGGAAACTTGTCAGGGTTTTCGAATAAATCGGAGTGGTTATATTATAGTGGTAAAGGATACGGCCGGTGCTAAGCAGGAATGGATACTCACCGTCAGGTTCTTCACCGGGAGGCTGATGTTCAATCGCTTTAAATACACCTTTGCCACAGGCAAATTTACCACTGTCATGGAGATACATCGTGCCGGGGTGGTCTCTATGCGGTACAGGCCATTGCAATCCGTCTGTATCAAGACGATCATAAGAGATACCGGCAAATGCTGGGCTCAATGATGCCAATTCATCATATATTTCACTGGGATGGGTGTAAGACATCGGATATCCCATTTTGTTAGACAAGTCCCGAATAATCTCCCAGTCAGCACGGCTATTGCCAACAGGCTCAATTGCTTTACGGACCCGCTGCACACGACGCTCAGTGTTAGTGAAAGTGCCGTCTTTTTCAGCGAAGGAAGCTCCCGGAAGTACAACGTCAGCCAGTTTAGCTGTTTCAGTCAAAAAGAGGTTTTGTACTACCAAAAACTCGAGACCCTTCAGACCTTTGCGTACATGATGGGCATCGCCATCAGTTAGAATCGGGTCTTCGCCCATAATATACATGGCCTTCAGCTTGCCGGCAACGCCTGCATCAAACATATCGGGAATCATCATGCCGAGTTTATCGGAAAGTTTTACCCCCCAGGCTTTTTCAAATTTTTCGCGGGTAACAGAATCAATAACCTTTTGGTAGCCGGGATAAACATTGGGTAATGCCCCCATGTCACAGGCTCCCTGTACGTTATTCTGCCCGCGCATTGGATTAAGACCTGTGTTAAGTTTACCAATATTACCGGTCAACATGACAAGATTGGCTAAGCTCATAACGTTATCAGTGCCGCAGACGTGTTCAGTAATCCCAAGTGTATAGAATGTTTGCGCCCGTTCAGCATTTGCGTAGAGCTTGGCTGCTTCTATCAGTAATTCTTTCGACACACCGGTTATTTTTTCCACATATTCCGGAGTGTATTTTTCCACTACTGCAGCCACTTTATCAAAATCAGTTGTACACGAATTGATAAATTCTTTATCATGCAAACCAGATTTAATGATAATATGCATTAAACCGTTTACAAGAGCAATATCAGTACCTGGCTTCAGTCGCAGCCAAATATCGGCTCTGCCTGCCAGTTCTGTTTTACGTGGATCGGCAACAATTAATTTTGCGCCTTTACGGAGAG
>JAEYSJ010000250.1 GCA_023434855.1 Bacillota bacterium
CACTACGGCAGGTTGCACGCAGTAGTCGAAGTTGGCAATATCAACGCCGGCAGAGCAGTAATATGGCAAAATGCTGTCCGTCTGGCCGGATATATGCAGCCAGGAAGCCAAGGCGCCTTTTTCCTTAAAATAACTAAAGATTTCCTGTATCCGGGGCAGTTCCAGTTCCCGGAAAAACTGGGGTGGGACGACTTCCGGCGATGCGGAGGGGTCAAAAATCATTACCAAATGTGCACCTGCATCCAGTTGAGCTTGTCCATAAACCTTTTGAACCGCAGTACAAAAATCAAGTAAATTCTCAAAATCATCCGGACTGTCGGCAGCACCATATAGAGCCTTTTCCATACCCAGCAGTTGGGTAGCCAAAGTAGTGGGACCAAGCACCCAGCCAACTACCAGAACCTCATCTTCCACTTCCCGGCGCATGATGCTTATACTCTTCAAGATTTCCGGCATACGCCCATCCTTACTTGGGTTAGGTACTTTAACGGTTGACAGGTTTGTCATATTAGTAAAAGCATTGCTATAAACAAAAGGATATTGCTCACCCCGGTATTCCAATTTTGCGCCTAATGCTTCGGCTTCTACCCCGACATCCATGATCGCCAAAATAGCGTCATGCTGATAATAATCAAGAGCGTGGAGTTGGCATTTTGCCAGGATTTCGCCATTTCGGCAATAATCAGACAGCGGCACATTTAACAGTGTTGCCGTATGACCGAGAATCTGGGGGATTACCGGCAGTCGATCCGGTTTGCGAAATTTCATCGTTAATGCTATCCGTTCAAGGCTGTTCATCCACGTTCCCTCCCAGATTTTCTAAATACTGATCCAGGTCAAATACAGTCTGCACTACCGAATCCACATTTAGCTGATCAGCAGTCATTTGTTTTAACGCGCCACCCCCGGCGACAACTCTGATATGGCCCACTCCTGCTTCATTCAGCCTGTTTCGTAGGATTTGGACTTGTGGAATAACTGTTGATATCAACCCCGCTACTCCGATAGCCATTGGTTTTTCCTTTTCCAGCACACTGACGAGCGGGTTTACACCGCAATCTTTACCACAGTCGATTACCTTATAACCACGACTGGTAAGAACCATTTTGACAATATTCTTGCCAATGTCATGAACGTCGCCTTCCAGGGCGACTACAGCGATGGTCCCTTTGGTAACGGGAATTTGCTGTTCCTGCGGATAAAGCACCTTAATCACTTCCATGACAGCTCGTCCTACCAGCATTATCTCTAATAAGTTAAAATGTTGAACTGTACATTTCTCATCCAGATACGACATGGTCTCTTCAATTGCCGAAGCCACAATTTCTTCCCGTGAGGCACCGGTAGCAAGAAGACTATTAACTTCACTGATGGCTTGCTTATAGCCGCCATCCAGTAGATATCGGATCAAACTAGCAAACATACAAATTCACACCTTTACTTCTTCGTCCTCAGGAAAATATTCCATTAATTTCATGTAAAATCCTGCAGTTGACAAAAATAAAGTATTAATTCGGTTTTACAACTATCGTTACAGTCAGCAATAGTCAAAAACCTACTAAAAGCAACAATAGCAAATACTCTTTGCTATTTACCGCAACTCCCCTAATATCCTGAGCACAATTGGGAATAGTATTAAATATGAATATCACGCACTTCTTAGACTGATCAAAATATAGTAATCAGGGAGGGTTGATTTTGAACGTTACGGCGGAATTGGTCCGTATCCCGGCAGGGACAGGAACAGCAGTCATCGAAGGCGCGCTCACAATACCACCTAATGCTGAAGGCTTGGTCTTGTTTGCTCATGGCAGCGGCAGCAGTCGTCACAGCCCCCGTAATAATTTTGTCGCCCGGATGCTGAATGAAAAAAGGCTGGGCACTTTGCTAATGGACTTGCTTACTGCCGATGAAGACAAAAATTATGAGACCCGTTTTGATATCAGCTTATTGAAACAGCGGTTGATAGTAGCTACAGATTGGGTGAAAAGTCAACCGCAAACGCAAGAATTACCGGTAGGTTATTTCGGGGCAAGCACCGGAGCGGCGGCAGCCTTGCAAGCTGCTGCCACAGAAACCTCTGTTAATGCGGTAGTATCCCGGGGCGGACGTCCTGATTTGGCCGGAGATGATCTAAGTAAAGTGAAGGCACCTGTCCTGCTCATCGTTGGCGGACAGGATTTTGGGGTAATCGAATTAAATGAGCAAGCTTTCGACCAATTACGAAGTGTAAAAAAACTGGTCATCGTCCCGGGGGCTACCCATTTGTTTGAGGAACCGGGAACCCTGGAACAAGTAGCCCGCCTAGCAGCAGGATGGTTTGAAACTCACCTGCACCTTGGAGAGTTGTAATATTAATAATGATATGAGACAAAAGATCCACAATCCGTTTTGTGTTTGTGGGTCTATTTTTTTTGCGTAATCAGCGCTAACCAACAACTAATGTGTTAGTGATAATAAATTTTTCAAACAGGAAAATCACCTTTGTAAAATATTATCATATTATATACTAGTCCCCAAATGAAAATTTTTCAATTTATGACTCTTGCTTTTCGCAAGTGGGAGTTCAACTTTTCCAGGCATTATGTTTATGGATATAACGACTACACATAATTCTTTTAAAAGAAACCAGGGAACCATTTTTAGTCAGGTTACATAAAATATACAAAAAGTAAAACTTTGTGAAAGGAGAAAATCATGGATATATTCTGTCGCGATGTCACGCCGTTTACTCCCCTTAACATGCATGAAATCATGTTTTGGCTGCGCATTATGAAAGAACATTCCCTTTTTATCAAACTGGGATTGCCTTGTGACCAGGCCTGTCTGATAAAAGAAGCGCAACAATTTTATAACGTATTCGAAGACCTTGAAGCAAGATCCGCTCAAGTCGGATGCAATGAAGATCTCCAATGTTTCGTGGACGCTGTTGCGACTGCGGTAAAGCATCTTTTTTGTTTCAAGCGGAATCTCCTCCACCTGCTTATTGAGTGCAAAATACGGGGTGGCGCCAACTACCCGTTATTGATTGACCACATATCCCGGGAAGCAGCGTATTTTTTGAAATTGCTGGCAAAAATCCGGGACGGGGAAATGCGTTATCCTGTAGATGCAATCGTCAGTGAAAACGTATTCTGGTTGAGGATAATGGGCGATCACTTAAAGTTTATTCGCGGTCTGCTGGATCCCTCGGAACGGGAAACTCTTGATACTTCCAATACAATGAGTGACAAATTTGACCAACTGCAGCTTCATGCCCGCGATTTTGACAGCATTCTCTGGCATTTCCGTCCGACAAATGACTTTATTAAATTTGAAAAAGAAGTTGCCGAGTCTACAGAACGCCTGCTTAGTTTTAAAGAGACCGCCGAAGAACTGATCAAACAGTGTGCAGTACTATCGTTAATCCCACCGTTGCTGGCCGATCACGTCAGGCGGGAAGCAGAGCATTTTCTTGAAATACTGGCAATGATTCAAAGTGAAATATCAGACTGTCCACAGCCGCAAATTATTCATTGCGATAATGACTATCCACAATTCTAATCTGAGAAATAACACCCCCTCTCTTAGAAGTAACACGTCTAATTTTGGAATAATATGTACCCTTAAGAAAAACGTGTCGTTTTCGTACTGTGAGGAATTTAAGTTACTTTTCGGCTAAACTGCAGGTAATCAACTATTTGCAGTCGCCCGAAAAGTTATAAATTCTGATACAGGAACAAGAATCCGGTCATCTGGCCGGATTTTTTTCTTGCTTAAAGTATATATTCTCTTTAAATGATTGAAATATCGTCATATTTTTGATATGGTAATTTGTAATATTAGAGTGTGTTTCAAAAAATACACTTTCCTTAATATTCTTTTAAACTGTTACAAAATACCCTGATGTTAAACGCTCGGGAGACCGCACAGCGAGGGCATATCCAATTACTACGCTGAAAGGCCTAACGACAGAGAAGGGTATTTTGT
>JAEYSJ010000316.1 GCA_023434855.1 Bacillota bacterium
CGGCTTTAACCCGAAGGATGAGCATGTGATACATCCGGTGTCGTATTTTAAGTGATAGTCGTAAGTAAATCAACAGGCGTATGGATTTTGTTCTGGAACTCCTACTACGGATTCTTTTATTTTAAAGGATATTAATAACTATCATAGAAACATATCTTTAGAAAAAAATGGAAGAATAAATGTAGCTGGAGTGATAATTTGTGCTTTTGAAAGAGGTAAGGGTTAAAAACTTTAGGTGTTTAAAGGAGATTTCTGTTCCTCTGAATGAGACTACTATATTGATAGGAGAAAATAATGCGGGTAAAACAACCTTTCTTGATGCACTACGTCAAGGCTTAACACGACTAAGAACACGAACATCGCCTTTTGATGAATATGATTATTACATGAAAGAAGCAAATTTTGACCCTAAGGAATCAGAGGGTATAGTGATAGACTTAATTTTTCAGGAAGAAAAGCCAAATCAATGGTCTGAACGAGTAAAGCAATTGCTAGGAGAGATTTGCCAACCTATCCAATTTGATGAAGATCCCGAAGAGGCAGTAAATCTAATTTGGCTACGAATTAGTTCGTTATATGAAGAAACTTTAAAAGACTTTAGCCTCACTACAGAATTCTTAAACTATAAAGGGGATCCTTTACCTCAAAAGGTACAATCGAATACTAAATATAATGATTTTCTAAAGCATACTCCAGTTTTTTATATGCAAGCGTTACGAGATATTAAAGAATCTTTTAGTACAAACTCTCACTTCTGGGGTAAATTTCTAAAAAAAATGGACTTGCCTAAAGAAAGATTAAAAGAAATGCAAGAGAATTTATTGACTATTAATACGGAATTAATAACGAGTGATCCGAATCTTGATAAAATGATTCAATCTTTAGAGCAGATTAATAGTGTTCTAAGTATAAAAGAAGGCGATGTCGTTTCAATAAATGCACTACCTCTAAAATCGTGGGATTTATTATCGAAAGCGCAAGTAGTTTTAAAGGGCCGAGGGAGTGATGTTGAGTTTCCACTAGATAGGCACGGTCAAGGAACTCAAAGTCTTGCTATTATATTTTTATTTCAGGCATATGTGGATATCCTGTTAAAACTGGTATATGATAGAGAATCTGAAGCTATTCTTACTTTGGAAGAGCCCGAAGCGCACTTGCACCCACATACTGTAGAGAGCTAGCCAGAAGGATAAACGACATTAAGTGTCAAAAAATAATCACTACTCACTCTCCTTATATATTTCAGAATATGAACTTAAAAGATCTTCGAGTATTTAGGAGAAGGGGAGCAGAAACAAGTGTTCACTATCTTGTAGAAACTGTTAGTGTGAATATACCAGAGCATGTCAGCTTAAAAAAATTTATTACTGCGAAGAAAGACAAATATAAGTATTCCCCGTCCAATTTTCTTACAGTCAATGCTCCAATTGATGTACATGAGCAAAACGCACTCAGAGGCATGTATCCCGATGGTGATGTAGGAAAAGCTATAGACAAATTGATTAGTGATTCTCAAGTTATCATTACTGCAAGCGAAAGATATGAATTGCATACATATGTTCAAAGGAGTAGGGGAGAATTATTCTTCGCAAGAGGCTGGCTGTTGGCAGAAGGGCAAACAGAATATGTTTTACTACAATATTTTTCTGAGGTAATGAATTTACCGCTTGACGCTCATGGAGTTAGCTTTATAGATTATCAAAATAATGGAAGCCCAGGAGCATTTGTTAAACTTGCTAAAGCTTTAGAATATCCCTGGATATTGCTGAGCGATAGTGATCAGCAATTAAAGAGTACGCTAGCACAGTTAAATAAAATTGGTTGTGCAGAAGACTGTGAGCGGTTAGCGATATTGCCTTACCCAGACATAGAAACATTTCTGGTGCATGAGGGTTTTTTAGAGGCATATCAAGCAATTTTAGGAACGAAAATAGAGGAAATTTCAATAAATTCATCTGATCGTAATTACCCGATTAAAATAGCTGAGCTCATAAAAAAAGATAAAGTAGGCAACGCTTATAAATTAATTTCGCATTTAAAAGAAAATAGTTTTACCCTAGATAAAATCCCCAAGTTACTTGCTCAATTAATTGAAAGAGGGGTAGATTACGCAAATGATAAAGGATGATATATTAGGAGAATATCGATTAACTCCTATGCAAAAAAATGCAATTGATTGGAATAACGGTTCTGTAATAGTTTTAGCAGGGCCAGGATCGGGCAAAACTCGTGTACTTACACTCAGAATTGCTAGGTTACTTTTAGAAAGTGAAGAAGATGCATTTCGTATTCTTGGATTAACGTTTACTCATAAAGCTGCAGATGAAATGAGAAGTAGAATAAAAGATTTGGTTCCTAATATGGGAAATAGATTGTTTTTAGGAACATTTCATTCTTTTTGTGCAGAAGTACTAAGAAACCATGGTTCACATCTGGATATTAAGCCTGACTTTACAATTTATTCTAATGAAAGTGATATGGAAGAAATTATTGATGATGTTAAAAGAAAAATGCAGAATACGGCTACTTATGAGCCAATCGGAGTAAGTAAATTATTACCGATTATTCAATTTCTACAAAAAAATCTAGTTATGCCGGAACAGGATTTAACCAATTACATAAAGCATGCTAATTTAAGGGTAGGTATATCAGCTATCTATTCTGAATATTTTTTGACATTAAAACGATTGAATGCGTTAGATTTTGATTCCATGATTTTGTTTACTAATTTATTGTTTTCCAAATTTCCTTTTATAGCTAAACACTATCGCATGTTATATCCCTATATTTGTGTAGATGAGTTCCAAGATACCACACCAGCTCAATATAGTTTAATTAAAACTTTAACTAAAGATAAGCACAATAATTTGTTCTTTGTAGCTGATGATGATCAGGTTATCTATCAATGGAATGGCGCAAGTCATAAAAGGATTACTGAGTTTATTCATGATTTCAACTCAGATATTATTCAACTCCCAGATAATTTTAGATGCCCTCATAGTGTGGTGCAACTTGCTAATAAACTGATTAAAAATAATGCAACCAGAGCAGTAGATAAATTACCAACACATGCAGTAAAAGAATATAT
>JAEYSJ010000156.1 GCA_023434855.1 Bacillota bacterium
AAAGCTCCTCCTTGTGGTAGGCAGTTTTATTATTTCTACTGTCTACCACAAGGGGAGCATATCATTACCTGAAATTCAAGGGTAATTAGCGGGTTTTTGTGATTTTTAGGAAATTTTTTTCGTTGCCACAGGCATATTATTCGTAAAATATTATGTAGAATACCAGCTGTACTGAAGTATATTGTAAATTTTATACAAATATCCATTATTTTGCAAGGAAAATAAAAATAGATATAGAATATTAATATCAGCTTTTGAGAAGCGCTTCGACAGCAATAAAGAACGTAAGTTGCTAGCAGGTTATATCTACTGAATTTCCTAAGATAGAAGATGGTGCAACTATATATACGGACTTGGTAGAAAGTTTATCTGAGAATGGTCATAAAGATATAGTTGTGGTTGCAGAAGGAGGATCAATTTTTCCTCAAACTTCCTTTGAGAAAGAAACTTTAATGTTTACGTATAAATACCCTCGATTATTATAATGTTGAATTGTTATGAAAAGGGCTTGCTTTGATAGCTATACCAAGTATAGTAAAAAGCTTTATAGTAAAAAATTTGAATACTTATAAGTTTGATTAATGACTGAAATATGTATACGATGAGAGGAGATCTAAAAGTGTATGTTTGTACTTGCTATTTTAATTGCATTAATATTAGCATTAATTCTGACTCCAATTATGCGAATAATTGCTTTGAAATTCGATATTGTAGACCACCCGGATGCATCAGTGAAGACTCATAAAGTAGCCATACCATATTTGGGGGGGATATCTATTTTTCTTTCCCTAATATTAACTATGCTAATCTTAATTGCTATTTTTAACTTAAACGTGAATAAGGAAGACTATGGAATTCTCGCTGGTAGCATTATTATTACTATTTTAGGTTTCATTGATGACATTATGAGAGTTAGTCCTTTCAAAAAAGTTTTCATCCAAGCATTAGTGACAATAGTAATCGGGTTATTTGGGTTAAGAGTAAACTTAATTGATAGTGATATTATTAATTCTGTTCTAATGTTTTGTTGGGTTGTTGGCCTTACCAATGCTTGTAATTTAATTGATATTATGGACGGGCTTGCGTCGGGAGTTATCGCAATTGCGTCATTTTTTTTATCATTTATGTTTTTACAAAAAGGTGAAATTTTTAATAGTCTATTACTTTCTGCTTTGGCAGGAGCATGTTTAGGGTTATTGAAATACAATTTTAATCCTGCTCAGATATTTATGGGCGATACCGGCAGTTTATTTCTAGGATTTTTATCTGCGTCTATGACTATAAAATTTATTATGGGTGAAGGAATAAGTCAAACTGCCTTAATACCTGTTTTTATTCTCGGAATACCAATATTTGAAACCGTATTTGTGTCTATTTTACGAATTAAATCAGGGAGATCCCCTTTAAAAGGGAGCAAAGATCACTTTGCATTAAGATTAGTTAAATCTGGATTTACCGTTAAACAAGCTGTATTAATAACATATTTAGTAGGCTCTTTGTTAGGAATAGTGGCGGTTATATCCTATAATTTTAGAGATATAGTCCTTTATATAGGAATAGGATTGCTGCTATATGCTTTTGTTGTTTATAGGAAGTTAAGTAAAATTGATATGAGCAATTTCTAATCTTATTTACATACGGGAAAAGAATTAAGATGGAGGATAATTATGCTCACCTACGTGATTGGTGCCGGAGTAACAGGATTAGCATTTGCAAATGCTTTTGGAGATAAAGCGGAAGTACTTGAAGGTAGTAATGACCTAGGCGGGAAAGCCAGGTCATACAAAGTGGAAACTGACGTAGGTACTTTTGGTTTTGATATAGGTGGACACTGGTTCCATCATAGAAGCGCACCTGAAGTCTTACAATTATTACAGGGCCTTGCATTAGGGAGACACACGCGCTATGCGTATGTTTATAAAGATCGCCGTTTTTTTGACTTTCCAATCCAACAGAGTTATAAATCGCATCCAGATCAAAAATTCGTAAAAACTGTAGAAAAAGAATTAAGAGAGATAAAAAAAGGCAACTACTTATATACTCATTATAATGATATGTTGTTAAAATCATACGGCGTAACTTTATATAACTACTTTTTTTTGGATTATAATGCCAAGATGTTCGGCATTAGAAACTTATCGAAAATAAACATTGGAAAATATGAGAAAGTGAGAAATGTACGAGCTGATAAAGGCATTAGTGGGTATAATAGTGATTTTCTTTACCCTGAAGGGGATATAGGAGCAAAAGGAATTCCTTTATTCCTGGCCCAAAAAGCAAAAATTAGATTTAATGCTAAAGTTAGATCTATTGACCTTCACAAGAAAACAATAGTAGTTAATAAAGAAATAATACCGTGGGAGACCATTATTTCGACTATACCATTAACATCTTTAGTAAAGATTATTTCGGATATTCATCCGGAAATTTTTCGGCTATCCAGAAAACTAAAATCGAGTAAGGGCATGATAATAAATCTTGGGATAAAAGAGAACCCATTGCACAGTAATAAAAGTTGGGTGTATATGCCAAGCTTAGAATTCCACTTTCATCGAGTCGGTTTTTATAGTAATGTTAATCCCCGGTTGGCACCAAAAGGATATAGCTCCATATATGTTGAGTGCTCTCCTTTATTTTTTAGGAGTCAAAAAGAGGCACTAGATTTAGTGCCGAAAGTTGTGGAGGAACTAATTCAAATTGGTTTTATTGCAAATAAAAAAGAAGTAGTTACAAGCGACATTATTTATCTGGATCAATGTTATTGTTTTCCGGATTTGCAAACAACGAGCCTCATACGCCAATATTTGGAGGGTTTCGGAGTATTTAGTATCGGAAGGTATGGAACTTGGCATTGGTCGAGTCAGCATGAGGATATGCAACAGGCGGTTGATCTAGCAAATAGATTCAAAATTGATAATATTAAAGTCCTAGATTTTGCTGAAGTTTAATTCTCGAATGTTACTGCAGTAATACACATTAATGGAATTTATTAGTAAGAGAGATCATATAGATTGATTTGGAACTTGCCTTTCGCTAGTGTGAGAGCATATGAAGAACTTAATTTTTGCTAAGGATAAAGTTGGTGGATTTGCAGGGTCACGGATCGCATCCACCGAAATATTGAAAGTTTCCTCCACAGCAATGTGACTATTATAGCGGTGGGGGTTTTTATTTTACGTCGGTAATAAAGCTTTCCGTAAACAGTCAGGCTGGATATTGCGCTGTCCTTAAAAATTTAGCTAATAAATTCCAATTGATGTAAAAAAATGAAGGGATTTAAATTATTTTGTCGAATGTGAATAATATTCCTACTACACATAAGGGGATGTGTAGCAACCGAACCAAAAAGTGTATAAGATCATACTGTGTATAATGCACCTTACAAAGCGTATATCAATAAAAATTGGGTTTATCATGGATCCGGTAGGAGTTGTTGAGTATATAGGATAGTTATATACCTAATTATAAAAAAAGATTATTTGTTCATGTCTTATTACACTTTTTTCTGTTCCATTACTAACAGGCCCCCAATACAGGAGATGGTTATGATGCAATGGTTTTATAAACTGAAATTAGCAGGAAAAATACTTACTATTATTTCACTTATGGCAATATCGCTTGGTATTGTCGGCTTTATCGGTTATTCATATACCGTTCAAATGAGTAATGAGATGAATGAGATGTATACTAACAGCTTGTTATCTGTCAAATGGCTGAATGAAGCTCGCGCACAGACCAGAGCAGGCGAGGCACTTACTTTAGACTTTCTTAACCCGGCGAATACCGATAAGGGTAAAGAACAAAAAGATTTGGCTGAAGCAATAGAAAAAACTAAGCAGGTAGATAAACTTTTAGATGATTATAAAAAAACACCACTTGCGGACAATGAGAAAGAAAGAAATTTGGTTTATGAAGATGAGTTGAAAATTTATCGTGCTGAGCGGCAAAAAGCAATTGATATGGCACTGGCAGGACAAAAACAGGAAGCCTATATATTTTTCACTGCACAAGCAGTACCTCATTTGAATAAAGTCAATGATATATTAACTGAGTTGGCAGAATTTAATTCTCAACAGGCTGAACAGACCAATGAAAAAGGAAAAAATGATTCCAGCCATGCTACTCATACAATAATAATTGTCTCTATAATATCTATGGTTATTGCTTTTGCGGTGGGCCTTTGGTTTGCGCGGTATATCGCAAGAAGACTTAGCAACGCATCCAAATTTTTAAATCAAGTCGCACATGGGAATCTGGATCTACCTGACGTTGTTGTTACAGCCAATGACGAAATCGGGATTATCGGACAAGATGTAACTGTTATGAAGCAAAGTCTTCACACCTTAATTAAGCAGGTGGCTAATTCTGCCGAACAAGTGGCAGCCTCTTCCGAAGAATTGACGGCAAGTGCCGAACAATCTGCTCAGGCATCCAACCAGGTAGCATCAACAATTAATGATCTTGCTCTCGGTGCAGAACGGCAACATATCTCAGTCGATGAGACTTCTGACGTAATAAATCAAATTGCGGCAAACATCCAACAAGTCGCAGTCAATGCCAATAATGTTGCTTCAACGACAGATAAAACGGCTAATGCATCGCGAGAAGGCGGTAAATCCATAGAGAGTGCGATTAATCAGATGGATAATATCCAAAAAACAGTTGCGAATTCAGCAGAAGTTGTTACGAAATTAGGTGAAAGCTCTAAAGAAATTGGCAGTATTGTGGATACTATTTCAGGAATAGCCGGACAGACTAATCTTCTTGCGTTAAATGCTGCAATTGAAGCAGCCAGGGCAGGGGAACAAGGACGAGGCTTTGCTGTTGTAGCCGAAGAGGTAAGAAAGCTTGCTGAACAATCGCAGGAAGCGGCCAAGAAGATTGCCGCACTAATACATGAAATACAAGGGGACACAGATAAAGCCGTAGTTGCTATGAACGCAGGAACGCATGAAGTTGAAATTGGAACAGAAGTTGTTGCCTCTGCCGGTAATTCTTTTAAAGAAATAGCAGAATTAATTTCAGATGTTTCTACTCAAGTTAATGAAATATCATCAGCTATTCAACAGATGGCAGGCGGTAGTAAGCAAGTAGTTGTTTCGATCAATACAATCAATGAGATTAGTAAGGAAGCGGCCGGACAAGCGCAAAGCGTTTCGGCAGCCACCGAAGAACAGTCTGCATCTATGGAAGAAATAGCCGCTTCAAGCCGCAATCTTGCCAAGATGGCAGAAGAACTGCAAAGTGTTGTTAGCAAATTTAAGCTATAAGGGTGAGGACGAATGTCAGAAGAACAAGTAGTGGTTTTTCGGTATCTGTCCCTGCATCCCTTTTTGCAAATCCGGAAATTAATTGAACCCGCGAATTCGCGGGTTTTTTGCCGAGTGTTTTTTGAGAGGTCTCGGATTACTCCACCATGTAAATAATTTTAAAATAGCAAAAATGGTAATAATACGCAAGGATTTTGCCGGATTTAGCGAGAATAGTTAAACAATATTATGGAGAAATCGATTGAACTTAATCAAAATTGCGTACAATGGGCGCGTTCTGTGGGAGTTGAGTAGCTGAGATGACAATACGACATTTAAAAATATTTGTAACAGTATATGAAGAAAAAAATATGACTGCTGCCGGAAATAAATTGTTTATAACACAGCCGACAGTAAGCCAGGCAATCCAAGAACTTGAATCCGAGTATAAAGTTATTCTGTTTGAACGTTTATCCCGGAAATTATATGCTACTTCATCTGGAGAGAAATTATATCAATACGCTAAACATATCATCAAGCTTGTTGATGATATGGAAGAGAGTCTTCAGGAAAATTCTCTTAAGAAAAAACTTTTTATAGGAGTTAATTATACTGTTGGTGCATTCTTAATACATAAATGTATCGAGCAATTCAAGAGATTATATCCAAATTCTGAGATCAAGGTAATTGTAAATAAATCTTATGTTATTAAGAAAATGCTTAGAAAAAACGAGTTGGATCTTGCCGTTATTGAAGAAGAAATGGAGAATGCATCTGACCTGATTCAAGACATGTTTTATGATGACAAAATTGTGATTGTGGCTCATCCTGAATATCAACTATTTGAGAAAAAAACTATAACTGCACATGATATTGCTAATGAACCTCTCTTACTGCGGGAAAAGGGAGCTGGCGTCAGGGATTTATTTGAATCCAGAATGAATCATCTAGGGTTGTTTACCAATCCATATTGGGAAAGTACCAGTACGACAGCCTTAATTAATGCTGCAAAAAATAAGTTTGGCGTTGCTGTATTGCCTTTTCAACTGGTAAAAGAGAATATTGCTGCAGGAACATTAAAAGAACTTGAAGTGAAAGATCTGGAGCAAAACAGGAAGCTCGCGATTGTATATCATAAAAATAAGTTTTTGACAGACGCCATACAGGATTTCATGAAAATATGTCATAATCTTAAAAAATGTAAATCCTTGTAGATTTATAACGCTGTTCGCGTATATAAGTCTACAGGGATTTTTACTTCTTCTTCCCTCTGTTGTATTAATAGTAATTTCTTTTCTGATTCATATGATTCAGCCAAGTAATCATATATCTAACTGGATCTTGGAATCATTATAATAGGGAAAAACCTAGAGCTTGCTATTTGTAAATAAGTTTCGCTATATTATGTCTGATGCTGTAGAAAAACTCGTTTGGAAAGGAGCATTTATAAAATGAAAATAGATAGAGAATTTTATAATAGAGATGCATTAATAGTTGCCAAAGATATCTTGGGTAAGATACTTGTGCGCGAAATAAACGGACAAAAGATTTCTGTGAAAATTGTTGAATCAGAAGCATATATGGGTATTATGGATAGAGCGGCGCATTCCTATGATGGAAAAAGAACGCCAAGAGTGGAAGTAATGTATGGGAGGTCAGGGTATTCCTATGTATTTATTGTTTACGGCATGTACTACTGCTTTAATATAGTTACCAGGGAAGTGGGAAATCCGCAAGCTGTTTTGATAAGGGCTGTTGAACCAATAGGAGGATTTGATTTAATGGCTCAAAATAGATTTAAAAACACATATAATCAGTTAACCAAAAATCAGATCAAGAATTTGACTAATGGACCGGGAAAATTATGCAGAGCATTATTAATTGATAAGAAATTAAATGGAGAAGATTTGTGTGGTGATAAGCTGTATGTGGAAACAGGAGACAATGAAAAATTTAATATAATATCTGCTAAACGTGTTGGAATTGATTATGCTGGGGAAGCTAAAGATTATCTTTGGAGATTTTATATAGAAGATAATAAATATGTTTCGATAAAATAAAGGGTCAAGCTTGACCCCAAAGTCAAATCAAAATAAATCAAGCCTAACCCCATACTCTTAGCGATGAAACGACGAAATCATGGTATAATAGGACCAAGAAAGAAAGGAGTTGTGGCTATGTTTAACACATATAATTTGCAGTCTGTATTGTACCGGGAGGTGCTAATACAATAATATTGTAGCCCTCCCATCATTTCGGAAATAGAAATAAGGGAGGCACCCGAAATGACAAGAACAAATCTGCATGAATTAGGACTTAAGCGCTTCTTTGAACAGGAAGCTGCCTTATATAAGGAGTTATACCTTGCCAGGGTATCGGCCCAGCATAAGGATCTATATATAGTAATATCCGCGAATGGTGAGGTACGCGCTGAAATTTCCGGCAAATTACAATTCTTATGCAGAGAAAATCAAGATTATCCTGCCGTGGGAGATTGGGTAATGGTGGACCGTATTGACAACACTAGCGGTAATGCTATCATTCACCATCGCCTGCAACGTCAAAGCGCTTTGTTGCGAAAATGCGCAGGTACATCCCATGATAGCCAAACTATAGCTGCTAACATTGATGTAGTCTTCATATGTATGGCACTGAACAATGACTTCAATCTACGACGATTAGAAAGATATCTATCAATTGCCTGGGATAGTGCAGCAAAACCTATCGTCGTTCTAACGAAAGCTGATCTGTGCAAAAATCTAACAGCGAAACTGACGGAGGTCTATACTGTAGCCATAGGAGTTGACATACTTGTAACTACTTCTATGCACGAAGACGGTTACGCTGCAGTGAGCAAATATCTTTCCTGTGGCACTACAGTCGCATTTATCGGTTCGTCCGGGGTTGGCAAATCCACTCTCATCAACCGGATTATTGGCAATGAATCACTTGTGACGAAAGAAATTCGCGCAGATGACAAGGGAAGGCATACGACAACTCGCCGGCAGCTACTACTAGTTCCCGGCGGTGGAATTGTTATTGATACACCCGGGATGCGCGAATTGCAGCTTGAGAGCGCTGATCTGTCTACATCTTTCTCAGATATTGAAGAGCTGGCCAAACGCTGCCGTTTCAGTGATTGCGCACATTTAAGCGAGCCTGGATGTGCAGTAAATGACGCCATTAGAAATGGAAAGCTTTCACCCGAGCGACTTCATAATTACGTTAAGCTACAAAATGAATTGTCGTATCAAGGTTTGAATTCTCGCCAGGTTGAGCAAGAAAAGGTCAATAGGATGTTTAAGGATGTTGGTGGCAAAAAACAGGCGCGGGATTTAGCTAAACTGAAACAAAAGCGCAAATAGCACTAAAAAGATCAAGCAACTTTAAATTGGTGGCTTGATCTTTTTAGTAGTCCTATACCATATATTTTTACTCAACACTTGAAAATACACACGTATTATGGTAAGCTTATTGATATTAATTTGGTAAAATATTAAGTTCGATATCGATATTATTTATCGACTAGGTAGTATAGGTTTTACATAGTATCTTGGCTAATCAGAGAACTGAAGGCTAAGTTTATCCGGAAGGGTAGACTTAGTCTTTTTTTGTATCAGAAATAAACATTCCGGAATTTATAAAATTCAATTTTGAAGGAGCGGAAAATGTGGAAACTCAAGTAATGATTCCTGTAGGAAATCATAGAATTTATGGCATGTTGCATGTCCCCGAACATCTTTCAGACAGAAAGCTACCAGTTGTAGTGATTTGTCATGGCTTTATCAGTAATAAAGTAGGGCAGCATAGAATTTTTGTCAAAACAGCCCGGGAAATTAGCCAGCATGGTTTTGCTGTTCTGCGGTTTGATTACACAGGTTGTGGAGAAAGTACCGGTGAATATGAAAATATTACTTTTGACCGACAGGTAGACGAAACCAGTATAGTGCTGGATTTTCTAGCTACTTTACCTTATATTGATTCCGGGCATATTATTATGCTTGGTCATAGCTTTGGTGGCAGTATTGCTTCTTATGTTGCAGAGAGACATAAAATAGTGAGAAAACTTATACTTTGGTCACCGGTTGCAAATCCTTTGGCAGATATAATCGGCATTGTGGGTAAAGAACTATATCAAGAATGTATGGAAGGTAAGCAGGTTCATTATCAAGGCTTTGAACTGGGACGGGAATTTTTTGTTTCTTTAACCGGTTTGCTGCCTCTGGAAAAAATAAAAGGCTTTAACGGCGATGTACTAATAGTCCATGGCACCGAGGATTATGAAACTCCATTATTGAACGCTCATCTTTACGAACATGCTGTTGGAAAGAGACCCGTAGGGGAATATGAAATGAAAATAATTGGTGGTGCAGATCATACCTATAGCTCCCCTTTATCGGAGAAAGAGGTGATTGCGATTACTCTGCAATGGCTGAAATGTTCTACAATGTGACATACTTGCGGGACATCTTGAGTCTTAAGGTCGGTATTTGTCATTATTATTGATACTTTGGCAGGAAAATTAAATCAACATAAAGAAATTAGAGCCATAATTCATTTTTAAGTGAATTATGGCTCTTTATTTAACGGACGGTTGACCGACGTGATTCTTGTGCTTGAATGAAGGATCGTATTGAGCACTGTATGGTCGGGATAATGACATTATTGAAAGGATGGTTAAACTGAAATTATTTTTAAACAAAGAAAATGAAGTTGATATTACCGGTGTAAATAGTAACTCTACCGTGCAGGACTTTTTTGATGCCGTCGATGAGTTTCTGACTGAGAATCCATTGCCATGTGACAAATGTAAGCAAAATTGCTGTAAAGGCAGATTCAAAATCAATATGGACAGTATCAGTGCAAAAAAAATATCCAAAGGCAATGTTGCACGTATAATTCCTAAACTGTTTGTTGATATGGGCGAAAATAAACTAGAGGTATATATTAACGTCGGGGACAGGAAATGCCGTCACTTAGACGGACTTGCCAGATGTCTGATTTATAAACACCGGCCTGCAAGCTGCAGGACTTATATGTGTCTTCCGCAAAGTAAGTACTGTAGAATTATTGATTTGTCAATTGTTGCAGAAATGCATCATGCTATGCGCGCAGAATTTCTTAATGCGGTTATCAATGACCCGGCAACGCCACCAGGAGCTATTATACCAGCAAAAGAATTGCTTCAAGAAATAATAAGTTCAAGCATAGCCTATGGATGCAACAATTACAGCGAAATTTTGGTTAAAGATTGTGTAAGATCCGATTTCGCTCATTCCAATGTGTCGCAGGAAGAAGTTCAGTTGTTTCATGAAATCACCAATAGAAAGATAGGATGAGTAAGCGATTAGGTGCACAGCTGAATAAATCAATTATCGATAATGTCGTGCTAACGCCAGTGCATGATGCTCTTCTAATATTTTTTCGACCGTTTCAGCTTGTTTTTCTTCACAGTGCACAATAAGTAGTACCGGAATAGGATTGTTTCGCTGTGCGGACTTAATATTTCGCGTGGTGACAATCCAATCTAAAGCTAAACCTAGCAGTGCTCCAAAAACAAGCCCGATCAATCCCCAGATGATTGGCCCCCAGTGCAGGACTGACCCAAATATTACTCCCAGCACCATGCATAAAGTACCCAATAGCGCCCCGCCATCCAGTACACTCACACCATCGGCGCGATACATTCGGTCAAAGACCGAAATTTTACGTGTTGTTCTACGCATTGGGACTACCAGAATATCTTTTTTTGTAAGCCCAGTTCTTGTCAAGTCGGCTATTGCAATTTCCAAAAAAGCGCCTTGATCGTAGGAAGAGAAAATGTACATAGGCCCTCCAGAGTTCATAACGGCATTGGAAACTCAGAATCCATATACTCTTGCTTTAGATATCTTGCTTGCTCCGCATCAACGTACTTGTTGACCTCTACCACTGCTGCATAAGAAGCGTAAACCGCATAGCCATACAGCGAGGGACCAAACAGCATCCATTGGTAATCAATAACCGCCTTTGCTCTATCGAAATCGCCTACTAATGAGAAGACGATAGCTTCACAGAAATGCGACATATAAGCAGTCGCTATCCAGCAAATCAAGACAATTAAGCCTTCCATGACCTTTTTCGTATAAACATGACCCAAACCTGGTGTAAGAAGCGACCAGAGGGCTGCTAACAATGGTTTTCTTCTTACTGCAAAACCAAATTCCAGATTTGTCACTCTGGAAGGCGAAATAGGGAAGTCTTCCCGTTCAGCAATAATATAATACTTGTTTTCTTCTATTGTCTCTTGATAACTCCCCCATATTGCATACACATAGACAGCTATATACAGAAGCAGCCATCTTTGATCAACGATATCTCTGGCTTCTTGAAATCTTCCGGTGAACGATAAAACAATGGCATAATTGATATGGGCTTGGGTATTGACAAAAAATTCCCATGTAAGAAGCAGAAACCCGGTGAAATGTTTGCTAATCAGCAAATGCCCGAAACCTGGCAAGGCGGCAGACCACCACGCGCTAACCCAGGGGTTTCTCAGATGTGTTCCTAATGCTCCAAAATTAGTCAACGTAGCTTTCGGATGCCTTGGATTTCTGCCTATATTCATAGCCGGTTACCTCTACTGCGTTTTTAAGTTGCTGTTACAAACCTAATATAAATTGGCAACACTATTATTATTCTCCAATCTTCGTCAAGATACCACAGGACAAAACTGCTATATAATAACAACTGTGCAGGAATTTTAACTTGTCTGACACTTTTATACAGCTAGGTTAAATTTAATAAAAATGGGCTAAGATCCTTCATTTATTCCGGATTTTAGCCCATTTTTAATTATTTACTTTTTGGACACTCTTTTATTTGATGTGATGATAGAGAAGTGTTTTACAATGGCTTTTGTTAAATCTTCCAGGTCATACCTAAATTAAATCCTCGCAGATTAAGTTTATTTTCAGCAGGACCTGCTTTTTCAGCAGAAAAATGGCGATATGTAGAAGTTAGTTCAACTCCGGGCTGAAGCTGATATGACAAGCCAAATTCGATATTAGTCACATTCTTTCCGCCACCTAATATGGTGTACAGTGTTGTGCGTTCACTTAGTTTTTTTGTAACAATAGCTCCAATCTGAACAACATTCTTATCCGGAAGTTCTAATCCAGTGGTTTCGTTAGTTGCGCTTGTTCTGGAATAACCACTATATAATTGCAAATTATCATGGATTTTATATATTAAATTTACTTCTTTATTCTTGGCGTGAAAAGCCAGAGATTCGTCTTTGGGGTCATAATTTGTCTGCCGATAATTTATCGCCCAACGATCTCCCACAGCTGTGGTGATACCAAAATTATTAGTCGTGTTTGTGCCTTGGGATGCATGCGCACTCCACTCTAAATCGACGGCGACAGCTCCCTTTGAAAAATTAGCGAGTGGACTGGCAAAGCATATACTCCCTGAATAGACAAAACAAGCGACTATCATTGCCAAGCACTTTTTAAGCATAGGTCTCACTCTCCTTCGCTGGTTTATATTAAAAATATTCGCAGCGAAGAAATAAAATTCCTATCTTATGTTGCAATAAAAGAGAATATTTATTTATTAGTAATGACATTTATGACATAATAATATACGAATCATGCGAGGGAGCTGTTCATTTTAGTGCAGCAGTGATTTGCTGCAATTACTTTTTAATTTGCCGGAAGATTTTAAAGAATAAGTAGACTGTGCAACCAAGCGAAAATAATAAAAGGTAATAACCAGTATAGTGTATCTGATATTGAATCGGCCCTTCGCCGGAATGCATCATGATAGCTGAGGACAAAAGCATACTGGCAATGATCAGGCTGTAAGCAACGCGGTTGATGGACTTGTCCAGTTTATCACCGATAAAATCCATCCCAATTAATTCTAACGGTATTTTTTTATCACCCCGGGTCAGTCCCGAAATAAAGGAGGGGAGTTCAGTGAAGATAATGCGAAGTTTCTTTTGCACGTTCAGTGCATGGGACAGCATAACTGTTTCATTTATCTGTGGCAGAACGTTCTTCTGCAAAAACTCCTTGATTATCGGTCTGGCAATTTCCAGAAAGTTGATGTTGGGATCGAGTTTTCGGGCACTGCCTTCGGCAATGGCAAATGCTTTGCCTAATATGACCAACCGTTCAGGTATATGAAGGCCATTCTTCCGCGAAATGTGCATCATGCTAAAAAACATTTTGCCGAATTCAATTTTTCCATGGGTCATATTCTGCGATACATGCATCAGCTCAGCCATATCTTCATAGTAGTTTTGCCAGTTGATTCTACCGGTGGACTGGCCCATTTCCATAGCTATGTTCATCAATGCTTCCACATCGGCGTTTTGCACAGCAATAAAATTTTCTACCAACCGTTCCACCATACGCCGGTCAATTCGTCCGACGATGCCAAAATCCAGGTAGATAATTTCTCTGTTGACAGTCAACCTCACGTTGCCGGAATGAGGATCGCCATGAAATACACCATACAGAAGCACTTGCCGCAGGAAACTTTCCAAAAAATTGTGGGCTAGCTGACGGCGTTCCGTTATATCCTCAATCCCGGCGGCCTCTTCCATGCTGATGCCTTCAATGTACTCCATGGTCAGCAAGTTTTCGTTTGTCAGTTCCCATTCCACTTGTGGTGTTCTTGCTAAACCACTATTCGCCAGCAGGTTTTGAAACAATTGAATGTTGCCTGCTTCCACCAGGAAGTCAATTTCTTTCCGGAGAGAATGGGCAAAAATCGCAAAGCTTGTTTCAATATCCATTAAGTTGGTAACCTCTGGCTGTTTGGCAAGAAATTCAACAATTTTTTGCAATATTATGAGGTCCAGTTCAATCTGATTGATAACTTCCGGCTTGCGGACTTTAAGCACTACCCGGCGGCCGTCTTTTAACCGGGCGGCATGGGTCTGAGCTATCGAAGCGACCCCCAAGGGGTTGGGTTCGATAGAGTCAATATAATCCCAATATCCAGGCAAGTTTTCAAGGATGATTTCATTAATTCGGTCGTAAGGAACCGGCGTCATCCTTTCTTGCAGCCGCTTTAATGCATCAGTAACAAACAACGGAATAATGTCCGGTCTGCTGCTTAAAAACTGCCCCATTTTGACAAAGGCAGGTCCTAGCTCTTCCAGCATGTATGGCAACTTTTGTACTATTTGCCTAAATTCTTCGCTTTTAAATTTTTTCGAGCAGTTTCCGGATTGACAAAAAACGGTGAGCGAAAACAACTGGCGCAACCCTAAATCCTTAACCAGGAAGCCAAAACCGTACCGGGCCAATATACCGGCGATTTGGCTGGCCCGCTGGCGTACCGCTTCTTCTCTCTGCCATATTGCCATATAATCCCCCCATCACAAGGCTTCTTACTATTGTACCACATAATGGGTTTACAAAGGAGAAGACAAATATATAGAAAAGAAAGTCCTTATCCGGATTTTCCTCTGGCATATTAATTGCAAATAGTATTATGTAATAACCGAAACGCTTAGACGAAAGAAGTTGTGATATGTGCATCCATACAAGCTTATGAGCATATGCCAAGGTAATGTTTGCCTTTTGCTTGTTCTTTTAAGTGAGGTGGCAACGTCTTTCATCAACCTGTACTTACCAGTTAATAAGTACTTATCCGTTATACCAATAGGTAGACGCAATTAATTGCAGTAAAATTGTTGTTATGAACGACAGACTTGGTGACCTTTAGGCTGGGAAGCCGTTCAGTGGGAGGAATGACGATGATTGAAAAGAATTATTTTGCTCCTCAAGTCGGGTGTTTTACTGATGGTGTGTTTTACAGAAAAATAATGGAACAAGCACGGGATATCATGCTGGTCATCCGGCAGGATGGAATTATTATAGATGCAAATCAGGCAGCCTTAGATGCTTATGATTATTCAATTGAAGAGATTCGTAAATTACATGTTCATGATTTGCGTCCATCTGAGACCCATGCTGAGATTTCTGTTCAAATGAAAATGGCCCAACTCTGCGGTATTTTGTTTCGTACAGTTCATATTCGCCGTAACGGTCAATGTTTCCCTGTGGAAGTAAGTGCCCGGCGTGTTCGCTTTGAGAATGGAGAGGCGCTTGTCAGCATAATTCGTGATATTACTAAGACTGTCGCTATGGAAGCGGCTCTCAAAGAAAGTGAGGAAAAATTCAGACTGCTTGTGGAAAACCTTTATACTGGTGTATATTTAATTAAAAAAAATCGTTTCGTATATGTTAATCCTTCAACACAAAAAATAACCGGTTATGATGAAGCGGAACTTTTACACATGAATTTTTGGGAGATAGTACACCCGGTACAGCGCGATGAAGTGCGCGTGCGTGGCATTCGCCGCCAGGAAGGATATGAAGAGCCTGCGGCTTATATAATGCATATTCGCCGCAAAGACGGTGAAAACCGTTGGTGTGAAATGGTCGTCGTGCGGAGGGAATTAGCTGGCAGCGTCACCCTGATAGGATTACTGCATGATGTGACAGACCGTGTGAAGGCTGAAGAAATGCTGGCAATAAAAGAAAAGCAATACAGGCTGTTAGCGGAAAACGCCTGGGATGTTATCTGGACAATAGACAAAGAATGGCGTTTTACCTATGTAAGCCCTTCGATCATGCGACTGCAAGGTTATGCTCCAGAGGAAATTTTATACCGAAACATGTTCGACATTGTTGTTCCCGATTTTCGTCCGGCAGTAGCCAAACATTTTCGGCAGTTATTATCTAATGGGGAAATTGGAAATCAAGAAAGAATATGTGAGTTTCAGATATTACACAAGAGTGGTATACCCATATGGGTTGAGGTATCTACGAATCTTCTCCATGATGATGATACAGTCAACGGCCTGTTATGCGTATCCCGCGATGTCACAGAACGCAAGCGAATGCAAGATGAACTTCTGCGGCTTGCAACAACTGATGAACTGACCGGCGTCGTAAACCGGGCACAATTTATGAAACTTGGCAATCAGGAGATGGAACGATCACTGCGTTATGGCCGTATGTTTTCCCTTTTATTCGTTGATCTTGACTATTTTAAGCGGATTAACGATACCTACGGACATAAGGTTGGTGACCAGACATTGATTTGGTTTGCCAATTCGATGCGGGCGATGCTGCGTGATTTTGATGTTTTGGGACGGCTGGGCGGTGACGAGTTTGCCATCCTTCTGCCGGAGACAAATGCTCGCGATGCTTTTCAAATAGGGGAGCGCTTACGCAAGGCTTTAACGGCTGATAGTTTGCCTGTCGGGGATAATGAAAATATTGCTATAACCGTAAGCATTGGTGTTGCTGCGCGGGAAGAGAATGACTTATTATTTGATGAACTGTTGAAAAAAGCTGATGCTGCATTATATAAAGCGAAAAGATTAGGGAGAAATTGTGTGCAAATTGAAAATTGAAGCAAGCTATAACTCATTTTTCAAGCGGGTTCTGTCAACTTTTCCACTGGAATTCCTGGGAATTTCAGTAACAAAAACAATCTTTTGGGGGCAATGGTGATAAAGCATTTTTTTTCGGCAAAAATTGAGGATATCTGTTGAGGACAGAAAAGCATTGTTTTTAACAATCCATGCACATACTTTTTGCCCTCTTAGCGGATCATCAATTCCGCTTACGACTGCTTCCGTTATTCCGGGACATTGGAGCAGCACCGTTTCAACTTGTTCCGGGAATACTTTGACTCCTCCCGCATTGATGACATGATGCTTCCGCCCCAGTAAGTACAAATAGCCTTCATTATCTAACCTGCCGAGATCTCCCACCGTAGCTCTGGGCCGGTAGGCGGGAGCAATGTACGGGCTTTCCACCCAGATGGTATTATCCTCGACAAAGATCGCAACACCTGGGAAAGCCTTGCCCACCGATTCAGGATGTTTGAGCAAATCGTCTAAAGTAGAGTAGCTCACATGTCCAAGCTCACTGGCGCCATAATACTCAAAAATGCCGGCCCGGGGAAAGTATTTCACCAGTGATTGAACTGTCTTTAGATCGATCTTTGCGCCAGCGGTTACTAACGATGTTATCATGGTAAGCGGGGTCTTAATCACCTTAAGCAGGCTTTTATAGTTGGCAGGAACCATAAACAGAGCAGTTACCTGACGGTCGATTATATCCTGCTTCCAGGTGCGCGGCATGCTATTTCGAGCAATAACAACAGTACCGCCCTCAAATAGAAGATGCAGACAGGCATTGAGATTTGCCGTATAAACAAGTAAGCCGGTCAAATAAATCGTGTCAGAATCGCTAATATTGAAGACTTTGCTTTGTACCGGAAAAGCGCTGGTCCAGCTCAGGTGATCCCGCCAGATCAGTTTCGGGTTACCGGTGCTTCCCGAAGTCAGAGCTCCCAGGAAGACGTCTTGCCCATCGATTTCAGGCAGCATCCGGGTTGTGGCTGCTGGCAGTTGAAAGCTTTCATTAATATATAGACTTATTTTATGTATTTTAATAAGTTCAGTACATACTTCCTCTGTTAGTGACTGGTCTATGAGGATAGAGGCACCGCCTGCTTTTAAGATCGCAAAGAAATATAGCAGCTGTAATACCGGGTTTGCAAGTTTAACCAGGACTTTGTCACCTTTATTTATTTGGGTTGCCAGCCGGTAGGCAAGATAATCAGCTTGTTGGGCAAATTCACCATATGTAAGCTGTATATTGCCGTGAATAAGGCAAAGTTTATTTGCCTGAATTTCGCCCAAAGAGCTTAATTTGCCATGAACAAGCAACAGTGTTCAGCACCTTTCAATAAGCGTTGATATACCTATGCCTCCCACCGCACCGATGGCAGCAATCCCAAGGCGCCCCTTTACTTGTTGCAATGCCTTAATGAGATGCAGCAGGATAATTCCGCCGGAGGCTCCGTAAGGATGTCCATAGGCCAATGCTCCGCCGAGAATATTGGTTTTGTCCAGACTTAAACCCAACTCCCGGCAGCATGCCAGAATTTTAACGGCAAAGGCCTCATTGATTTCGACAGCATCAATGTCCGCTAATTGCAGACCGGTTTCGTTCAACAGCTTGCGAATGGAATAAACAGGTCCCATGGGAAAAACATTAGGATCACAGCCGCAGCTTGCCGATGCCGCAATAATCGCTTGCGGTTGTAATTTATATTTTTTCAGCGCTTTGTGGGATGCAATGAGCACGGCGGCAGCTCCATCATGCTTTAGACATGTATTTCCCGCAGTGAGCCTGCCTCCTTCGATAAAGGCAGGCTTCATTCTTTCCAGCAGTTTGAGGTTTATGCCTTCCCGTATGCATTCATCATAGCCAACAATTTTGTCCTTCACTTTGATTGGTGAAATTATATCTCTTAAATAACCCTGTTTTTGATTTAATAATGCTCTACGATGACTCTCCAGAGCCAATAAGTCCATTTCTTTTCTGGAGATGGACATTTGCTTGGCAAGGTATTCCGCCGCTTCGCCTATTTCCGGGTCACCAACCGCCGGGGTAGAGAAGGGCGCTCTTTCGTAATAGATATTTTCTCCCTGGAAACGAGGATCGGCGGGGTTGAATTGCCGTTTTGGCGCTAAACTGGTACTTTCCACACCACCTGCAATGACAATATCAGCCTGACCGGATACTATCTGGCCTGCAGCTAAATTAACGGCACTTAATCCTGATCCGCACTGGGAATCAATGGTAATGGCGGATACGCTGCAGGGCCAATCTGCTGCAAGTACAGACACCCTGGCAATATTGCCTCCGGGACCGACGGCATTTCCCAGGATAACTTGGTCTATGTCGTCAGGCAATAATTCATATTTGGCTGCTATATCTTTCAGGACAACAGCTGCCAAATATTCAGGCAGCAAATCCCGTAGAATTCCTCCGGTTTTCCCAATCGGTGTTCGCACACCGCCGATTATGTATGCTTTCCTCATAACGCACCTGTTTTCGCCCGATATCTGTTTACAGCGGCGCCGATGAATGTAGCTGCAATAACCTTAAGTATATCTCCTGGTATATAGGGAAGCACTCCAACCATTATTGCCTTTTGCAGTCCCATGCCTGTAACAAAATCAAGCCATAAGACCCCAAAGATATAAATCATACCAATTCCCCCGGTAATATTAGCTAACACCAGCCGCAGGACGGAATTGGTTTGTCCCTTTAATAAAGAGATAATCGTAGCTCCGGCTAAAAAGCCTATTAAGTATCCGCCTCTTGGTCCGGCAATAATGCCAATCCCTGCGGTTCCGCCTGCAAAAACCGGTACGCCTATTGCTCCGATCAACAGAAAGGTTAGTACACTGAAGGCGGCTTGTCTAACCGTTAATATACTTCCAGCCAGCATAATTGCCAAAGACTGGCCGGTAATGGGAACCGGACTTATCGGCAAGGGTATTGCAATGAGCCCCATGACTCCGATAACTGCAGCAAACAGTGCAGCATAAATAAAGTCAGTTAATTCATTTTTCTTGGACATTTTATCCTCCATTATCAGGCATAAAGATTATAGCTTTCTGCCGATAGCAACCTTAAACGCGTTCTGTAATAGTTATCGAAAAAAGTATAAGACAGTTAACAAACATTGTCAACCAGCTACAGCCATACGGTTAACCCTGAACAGACTTGGAAATCAAGTTTTCATGAAGCCTTTTGCAGGGGCAAATGAACACTTTGGAACAATAAGGGTAATTAAGTGGCACGCAAACGTCTCATGCATAACAAATGAAACAGGCATAATACCTGTCAATGAAGTTTCGGCAGGCTTTACCAATGAGCGGACATATTGGCATGTTTATTGCTTAATATATGTTCAGTACAACAAAATACATCATTTTACGGAGGTGTCATATATGTCTATTATGAATTTAATTGAAAAAGGAAAAAAGATCCGTCAGCGGAGAGAACGAAATAAAACATTGAAGAATGTTGCGATTGGAGCCGCCGTAGGAGCAACGGTTGGAGCTGCTGCCGGCGTGCTTTTGGCCCCTAAATCCGGCAAAGAGACTCGTGAGGACTTGGTTAAGGCTACCAGAGAAATTCCGGAAAAAGCCAAGGTGATGGTTGAAAAGGCAAAGGAGAAAATGGACGAAGTCAAAGAAAAACTGCAGGAAAAAAAGACTAAGTCAGCAGAATTCCAAGAAATTCAGCAATAAACTTGCGAGAAATATGACTTAGTGTTAATT
>JAEYSJ010000158.1 GCA_023434855.1 Bacillota bacterium
CCTTTTCAAGAAGATAGCGATAAAAGAGCCACCTATTACAATAAAAATACCGCTAAAGGCAATGTTGACAGCTTCTGTCCGAATGAGCTCTAAAAAGAGCGCATTATACTCTTCGATTCTAGGTTGCTCGCTGTAAATTCCTTCCACGTCATTGCTAGCTGATTTCAATCTGATTGCCACCAGATTGTAGCTTGCCGGCTTCAAATATTTATCTGGTATAGGATAAATCCGTATTTTTTGTAAATCAGCCGGCTTATCTATCTCGCTTTGCCCAAGACTATAGCCATTGATAAAATTCTCATCTGCCGAAGCAAGGCTTCCCAGCCGAAGCCCCAGATTATATTGCGACAGATCGGCGGGAATAAACACCCAGGTTCTATACCAGATAAACTCTTCTTCATTCGACAACTTGCCTTTTACATTGTTCGGCACCTGTACTGGCTGCCAGAATGAATCATCATAGTCTGGATTTTTAAACTCTGAACTATCACCTCGTAGCATCAGCCATGGTCCAGTCAAAGAAATTTGCGCATTTTCTGCCGCCTCCATCTTTGACGATAAAAACGTCCATACAATAATAAGGAGTACTCCTAGCACTATGATTTTTCTTGGCCATTTGCTGTATCTCATAGTTTTACCTCTAAATGTAAATATATAAAACAGATTATTTCTTGAAAAAAGCCTCATTTTCCTGCGTATTTAGGTAATTTTAAACAAAGTTTAAACTTTATGACAATATGATGAGGATTTTATGATAAAAAGCCTATAAACACAGTCATTGCGCCACATTTTATGTTATTTGGCCTAAAACTCCCTAAGCAGGAATCTTTTAGGGCAGATAGAATCATAAGTTCGAGGTGTATTGACATGACACAACAGAAAATCATGATTATTGAAGACGACAATGATATCAGTGAAATTATAGCCGTTTATTTACGTAAAAACGGTTATGATTGCTACCAAGTTTTTGATGGCAATGAGGTGCTCAGCACGGCGCATGAGCATATCCCCGATCTATTCATCTTGGATGTGCAGTTACCAGGATGCAATGGGATAAATATCTGTCAATCACTGCGCCACGAAACGGATAGTCCTATTCTATTTCTTAGCTGTCTCGGTGAAGAACTTGATAAAATTCGTGGTCTAGATGCTGGTGGCGACGACTATATTACAAAACCTTTTAGTTTACCAGAACTTTTGGCGAGGGTCAAAGCTGCCCTCCGGCGCAGCGGGCTTCCTGTTATACCTTCCACAAGAAAGCAAGTACTTACATTTCCTGGACTTACCATCGACCTTACGCAATCTATGGCCTTTCTAGACGGAGAAGCACTCGTCCTTCCTTACTTGGAATTTCAAGTTCTGGCACGTCTAGCCCGCAATCCTGGCTGGACGTTTACCAGCGAACAATTATTTTCATTGATTTGGGGTGAGGAAAGTATCGACACCCGCACTGTCGCTGTCCACATCAACCGCCTGCGCAAAAAGCTCGAAAACAATATCGGCAAAAAAGAATATATCCTCACCGTGTGGGGGAAAGGATATAAATTTAATAATCAGTTATAATTTAATTATTCGAGATTTTCGATAGTTTAACCAAACCAATTAGCGAAAGGAGTTCTCAGTGTTAGAACGCTGGGAACTCTTTATTCATTATATATATATATCGTAATAATTTCGTCTAAAATATAATAAATATAAACAATAGACGAGATTTCATTGCTCAAAAGATGCATTTCGGCTATAATATAATAAAGTTTACTTTTAGACGATGAGGTGAATTCATGAATTATATACATAGAGCAATGGAAGCTACCTTTCTCCGTCTTAACAAGGAATTTCCAGCGTTGCTGCTCACCGGTCCAAGGCAGGTTGGCAAGACCACCATGCTTCAAAAACTGGCTGCGGAGGAGAACATAGGGCGGGGGTATGTGACACTGGACGATTTGACGGAGCGGCAAATGGCAAAGAACGACCCAAAGATGTTCCTGCAAATCCACAAGCCGCCAGTGTTTATTGATGAGGTACAGTATGCACCGGAGCTGTTTACCTATATTAAAATACACGTTGACCAGAACCAACGGGCCGGTGACTTTTGGTTGACTGGTTCGCAGGTATTCAAAATGATGGAGGGAATACAGGAGTCGCTTGCCGGGCGTATCTGCCTGTTGCATATGGCTCCCATGTCACAGGCGGAAATCTATGGTGCTGCCACTACACCTTTTGTGCTGGATTTGGAGCAGTTGTCACAGCGAATAAAGGAGCGCACTCCGATTGATACTTCTGCACTTTATGAGCGTATTTTTAGAGGCGGTATGCCTGCCCTCATCAGCGGGCAGTATAGCGACCATCGAGCAGCTTATTCCAGCTACATCAGCACCTATATAGACCGGGATGTAAAAGAGCTTTCCGGTTCTATAGATTCGCTCATGTTTATGGATTTTATCACGGCCGCCGCAGCCTTATGCGGACAGATGCTCAACTACAAGACCATTGCTGACACTGCCGGTATTGACCAGATTACCGCCAAAAATTGGCTGGGAATTTTAGAGAGACTGGGCATCGTGTTTTATCTCCACCCGTATTCTAATAATATGCTTAAACGCATGGTAACCAAGCCAAAGCTCTATTTCTATGACTGTGGGTTGGTGGCCTACCTGACCAGATGGAGTAATAGTGATACCCTGATGAACGGCGCCATGAGTGGTGCGATTCTGGAGAATTTCGTGGTAACTGAGATTGTTAAGAGTTATCAAAATTGCGGCTGGGAACCCTATATTTATTACTATCGGGATAAGGATACTAAGGAGATTGATATTCTACTAGAGGACAGCGGCAAGCTATACCCTATGGAAATCAAGAAAACTGCCACGCCGCAAAAGCAGCTCACTCGTGTGTTTGGCGTGATTGACAAGGCTACTTTAGAGCGCGGCACAGGAGCTGTGCTTTGTACGACTGATCGATTGTCGGCGTTTGACAGCCAAAATTTGATTGTACCTATTTGGGGGATATAACTTTAAATGCCTTTGGTCGTTACTTCGGTAATGACTAAAGGCATTTTAGGTTGTTCTGATAACTTGTATGATAGTCTTCATCAAAAAATTAATTTGCCAGCCAACGTTCAAAGAATTCCAGCTCAAATGCGAGGCATTAGGCGATATTTCTCCGCTAATGTATGAACTTCTCCCTCAACCGCCTGCTGTTCTTTTGCATTGCATTGCAACGCCAATATTGTCACTCTCCAAGCCGCTCTTTGTCCGCTTCTATTAATTTGAATACTAGTCCAGGTAAGCCTTTTTTCATCCTCCCCCCTTGATGCTTTGTTAAACCTTTTGCTTGCATTAAATCAAGCAGGAGAGAACTGATACTGTCCAAGTAAAAAAAGTTTTTTCTGATTGCTCTTTCTATTTCAACGACGTGAGCAACAATGTTCCTACAGCAAGCAAAGCACCTATCCCTCCCACCATATAAGAAACCATTAATTTTTGAGAAATAGTCGTATGGGACAGTGACATATCTCTCTTTAGTGCAACAATGGTCTTGTTGTGTTCTTCTTCTTGTTTTGATAAATACGAAAGTAGCTCCTTATGATTTTTGTAATTTTCTGTTAACGCGCGAAGTTCCTCATTGTGCTTTTGATAACTTTCTACTTGTGCTTTAATTTCTTCAGCAAGCTGCCTATCCACTTCTGCTTGTAGTTTTAGTTCTGTATCGTGGCGATTGACAACTTCAGCTTGTGCTTTAATTTTCTCATTAAGTTTCTTATCCTCTATTATTTGTGTTTGAATTTCCTTATCGTGCCGAATAATTGTCTCATTCTGTTCTTTAAGTAGATCATCTTGTCTGACGTTCTCATCGTGAACGAGCTTGATTTTCTGATCTAGTTCTTCTTGCTTTTGAAGCAAATCTTCTTGGGCTTTAAGTTGCCTGATAACATTTAGGATTTCTTGCTTTGCAAGATCTGAGAGTTCTTCAGCAGATGCACCTTCCAGCTTTAATTTCAATTCCCTTACAACACTTCTATTGAGTGCTAGATTGGTTACTCCTAAGCCAAACAAGTATTTTGTTATTTGAGCAAGTTGTGTTTGAAATTCAAACGCAATCTTCTGTGCCTCTGCTCCAGAAACAACAGCTTCCGCAAGGACAGATTGGGATGATTGAATTGCTTCGATAGCGGCTTTCTTTTGAAACAAGCCAGCTGATTTACCGGCAGCCAAGTCGGCGGATGATTTAGCTGCTTCCGCTTGTTCAGTAGCGACCTTAACTTTTTTGTCAAGGTCATTTAGCAAAATCACTTGCTCGGAAATAATGTCGGGCAGTTCCGCCCTATGAAATTGAGACGCTAATTCATTTGTGTTTAAGACTACCCTGTTTTGCTCCATGACACTTTACCCCCATGTAAGAGCTTCCTTCATTTTTTCGTTCAGCCTTGGATTTGTCTTTTGGATACCACCGATATGTTCGCCAACTCTTTCCATGTCGGTATCGATTTCCCCAAACGATTTAATCAAAATCAACGTTGTGCGTTCCATCATTTCTAATGCTTCACTAATTGTTCGAGCAGTCGTTTCTGCAGCAATCCAAGTATTCGCCTGTAAATAGTAGACTTTTGCATTCATAAGATGCAGTTGTTCACTAAAAACGGCTATCCTTTCGTTTCTGAGATTACTTCGCTTTATGCTCATTACTGTATCATAACCGACCGCTATAGCAAAACGACCAACACCGATAAAGTTGACACGCATTATGAACTCCTTGGCAAAAAGAGCACTGTTACCTCCTGATTTCACAGCACCTCGTATCGCTGCATCAGTCATATCTACAAGCGTAAATGTACCTGTTGCAATAGTCAGCATACGCGTAATTGTACGGTTATTTGCTGGTTTTACTTTATGCCAATCTATTCGCTTCAAATCGTTTATCTGCTTAATATCTTTTTCCTTTATTTCTGACGCAAGCCTACGAATGAAGTAAAAGCCCCGCACTATACATTCATTTAGTATGACAGGCAGTGCCTGACGCCCAAGCTCGTGCATAACACCGATTTCAGCCCGCAAGTCGAACCGTTGCACCGTTTCTTTAATAATTTTACCATTCTCATCATGTTCCGCAAGCAAAGTTCCATTAAACAACTTTGAAATCCACAAGGAAAACTCCTTGACTCCGTCTTTGTTTAGCGAATTGAAAAACGGCAAGGAAGATAGTTCCTTCAATAGAGAAAGAATCGGGCCGGGTAAACCTGTTCCGGCGCCAGGATTTATGCTTGTTCCCGCCATATCGCTTACCATATGAAACACCCAATATATTGTGCCGTATAAGAACTTTTGTTGGATATCCTCGCCTATAAAAGCCTCATTTTTTATATCCTCAATCTGAAAAAAACCATTTTTATCAGTGCCATATGCTTTACTTGTAAATTGCGTAAGCATTGAAAATCCAAGACCGATAGGTGTGGGATGATGAGCAAAATCGCGCAGATGATGTTGCAATCCACCACCAAATTTATCTGTGACACTATCACTCGGAGCAGGGAACTTATCTTCAAGATACTTAATGGCATCTTGAAGGTCATCGCCTTCATACCCTTTGCTTGTGGCTATATGTTTAACAAAATTGTTTGCCTTTTCACTACTCCATTCCTTACCACGTTCTAAACTAAATTGTCCCACCCAAAAAGAATCAACCAATCCAGCCAATAGACCGCTTCCAACAGCGACCATATAGTCAATACCATCGGCATGATTGGTCAAACGATCGATATCATTGTTGAGTGCATCAATTTTGTCTTGATTATTCTGCAATCTTTTATCAACGGTTCTTAATCCATTGATTATCAATTGCTCGCGCGGATCAGTTACATCATACATCGGAGAGATATCATACTGTAACTCAAGATCATCAGTAACGACTTTATATTCCAGCAAAGATTTCATTTGTGTGGTCATCCCTTCCTATGGGACACTGGGGAAGGTTCATCGTCCCAAATAAATCGTATCCTTGTTTTTTTCTTTGCTCTCGCCAGTGGATGCGCTGTCATGCTATGCGAGGTTACAAAGTTACTTAATCGTTTATTTTCCATTCGTGGCTACAGCACCTCAACTTTCTCTCCTTGCCCTTTTAGCCACATATCAATGCCGTTTCCATACACTTCAGCGGAAACAGTATAACATCCATCTTTCTTAGACAAAATCTCTGCCGTAGGCAGCCTGTCTAACACCGCCTCAATAGATGGCCCGCTGTAGTCAAACTTTACTCTCTGCAATTCCCCCGAATACATAAACTGCACTCTCTTGCGAAACTCCCCATCATTGAATTTATCCCTATAGGGAATATGAAATCGGACTCCCGTCCCTTGAAAACTGCCAATTCTGTCAATACGAAATACAGTGGGAAAGTCTTTGCTCTCATCAGCTATATAAGCAATAAGATAAAAATAATATTCGGAAAACATAATGGCGACCGGCTTCACTTCGTGCTCTCGCTCCGCACCATCCTGACGGCTGTAGGCAGTCCGAATCACTTCCTGTTTAGTGATGTACTGCGAAAGCTCCCAGATGGCGGTGAGCAGTTTCTTGCCATGCCGCAAAGGAACATAATAAAATTTTTCATTTCGAATCACTGCATCTACCAGCTCGCGGTCATTGGGGGTTACCTGCGCCAATAGTTTTCTAACAAGCCTGTCCAATTCTTCCTTACAGAAAGCACGGCTCTCCAGAAGGATTTTACACGTTGCCAAAACCTCTTCATTGGTCAGCCATTCCCGTTCCATGCGGACAAGATAGTACCCCAAACGGCTTCTGTCGTATGCAATAGCTACTTCGCCTTCATCATAATGGGTGCAGGCCAGATATTCTCTCAAATCTTCAATGTCGCGCTGGATGGTTTTTTCGGTTACGCCATATTGTGCAGCAAGCTCTGCTTTCTTTATAAGTTCACTTTTATTCAGCCTCTCGTACATGCTTAGCAGGCGAAACCCCTTATTTCCTTTAAAATCAATGTGCAAATTGACCCTCCGTTCGGCTGTTTTCTCCATTATACAAAACCACATGGACATATATTGGGCTTATGATATTTTTTTATTTTATTGGCAATCTTTCAGAACCAGTATATATCTAAATAAACAGATAAATGGCTAAAAATCATGCATATTATCTATTCTCCCAATTTAATCTATATTCCTGTAAATTTCGCCATTTTTTTCTATTTTTAAATATAGAATATACACAGATGTGACTAAAATAGGTGTCAAGAGAAAGGTAGACCGTTTGAAAACTGGAATACAGACAACCAGCCATTGAATAAACTTTATCAGCCACCGAAAGGAGGGGGTGAATTTGAAAGTAATCGTCCACCCTCCTCGAAGCCCGGAGGGATTACGCAATTTGCAAAAAAAGGTTGCGACGGTTCATGCCGAAGCGGTTTTGAAGTACATAGCAAAGCTCCCTTGCTCTAAAGAACAGAAAATACAATTGGTTTCCAGTATCCAAAATTCTTTCAAGTAAAATAAGTAAGCGAAGCAATCAGAAGACTGCTTGGCTTACTTATTTTATATTGTATGAATACGTTTTTAGAAAAACTTGTTGTAAATCTTCGCAGTGATTAAAGAATATCCATAAACTAACAATTGAAATGAAAGGCCCCCCTAGCAGGATGGCTCTCATTTCAATTTTTAAAGCTCTATTGTAAAGTTGAATAACAACCATCCTTTGCCTTCTTCTAAACATGATTTTACACAGTCGTCTATACTGGCTTTTCCGTTCAATATTGTTGCACACTTGTGTGCTTAGTAGTAAGACAACTTCCTTCGCCTGGATTTTCATGGTATAATTCTTATCAGAATTAGCGTACGTGACCCTTGGCAAAAAATCAGTGTAACATGCTTTGATACGTTGTCGCCATAGTTCATGGAATCTCCTACCCTATATCAACTATATTTCCTGCGGATATGGTAAACACTATCTCAGAAAGGAGTGTCGAGTTATCTGCTCGACGGAATTTTATGACCAAGCAAGAATTATTTAATAAGGCAGATGAGTATAAAAAAATTATACAAGCGGCACGTCCATTAAAGCCGGAAGAAATAAAGGAATTAGATGCCTATTTCAAAATTGGCTTAACCTATAGCAGTAATGCCTTAGAAGGAAATACCCTTACGATTTCGGAAACGAAAGTGCTGTTGGAGGATGGGCTGACAGCTGGTGGTAAACCTCTGAAAGACAGTTTGGAAGCAATAGGTCATGCAAAAGCATATGATTTTATGCTTCAGATGGTCAGAGAAAAACCTTTTGAAATTACAGAGCATATTATTTTAGAATTGCATCGCCTGTTTTACGAAGGGATTGACAAACAAAACACCGGAAAATATCGTGATATTTCCGTCTATATTACGGGAACCGATTATCTACCGCCGGAGCCAGAACAAGTTCCGCGGCTGATGAAGGAATATGTACATAAAGTAAATCAATTATCAGGAAAAACGCATCCTATTGAACTGGCTGCGCTTGCTCATAAATGGCTGGTTGATATCCATCCATATGTTGATGGTAATGGTAGAACAGCGCGTCTGCTGATGAATCTACTTTTGATGCATTATGGATATGGAATTGTATCTATTCCGCCTGTATTGAGGATGGAATACATTGAGGCGCTTCGTGTATCACAATGTGCTAACCAACCGGATGCGGAACCATTTATCAAGTTGATTGCAGAATGTACCATAGAAACCCAAAAAGATTATTGTAGGCTTTTACGCATAAAAACGAATTAAAAAGCAACCGATACAAAATAACTTTCGCTTGCTATTTCAAGCTTTCTACTCATAATCTAACCATTCTAACCAGTTAAGTTGGTTAGAATGGTTAGATTGCTTCATGGTTCAATTCATATATAATTATAATGTAGCCACTCCCCCAAATGGCTATAGGCGCAGCGGGTTAATTACTTCTTGATCGAGTAGGAGACTCCCAGTAACTGAGTCGTCGCCGGGTAGAAAGGGGCACCCAATCGGTGCGGGAACCCCTACAGACCCCACTCCAAGTCAACCGGTGAATACCCTAATAAAAAAGTACTATGCATGTATATAAAACAGCCCCGCAGGATAGCCTACGATATATTCAGCGATATCATAATCAGGAGGACTACACATTGAGCAACCAAATGCTGCTATGGGCTATGCTAATTTTACCATTTTTGACCTTCTTTTTTATGGGGAAAAAATATATAAAGCGTTATATACCTGCTGGTTTGTTCGCTGTGCTTGTAAGCACAATAATAGGTGATGTAGGTGGTACTTTTCACTTTTGGGTTCGTCATGAAACCGCTTATCCACTTCATAATTTATCGCCGTGGAATATTTCTTTACATATGGTAGTGACAATGTGGGTATTAAAATTCACCTACCGGCGCTATTGGGTGTATCTAATTGTCAACGCAATTTTTGATCTAGTATATGCTTTCTTTTTTCTAAATACTTTTCTCCCAAACAAAGGCATATATAATTATGTAGCAATTACCAGTTTTCAGGTTTGGCTAATAAATCTTGTTACTGCAAACTTGATTTATCTTTTCCAAGTATGGCGAGAAGGTGGAAAATTACGGCTAGCAGCAGCAAAACCATTACCTAAAAATCAAGACAATGGGGAAGATAAGAAATAAAAGGCGCCCGTTAACTTATTGAAGTATCCTGTATTTTCCGAACGTTTAGCCCATTATTGGGAAATCAATCAGGTGTGTAAACCTCCATTGTCAGGTAAACTGGAACTTGACTATGGAGGTTTTTAAATATGTATGACTATGGGTGAAGTAGTAGGACCGTGTTTCTCATGTATTACCAAACAACTTTACCCAGGTACTTTTTAAAATTTGAATATTATCATTTTCCCATTGGTTAACCGTGCGTGCGTGAAACCCATATAGCTTGCCAAATTCTTTTTGCGTCAGCCCCAGGCTTTGACGTAACATCCGTATTTGTCGGCCTTGGCCATCGTATAAAAAACGATTATACCGATCAAGCAGGTCTGTAATTTCAACGCCAAAAAGCTCAGCAATTTTACTTAGCTTATCAAAAGGGTAAGGGATTTTTCTGTCTTCCTGTTCATAACCGCAATAAGTAGCGAGATGAATGCCAGTTTTTTCAGCCACATCTCTTTGCCTTAGCGCTTTTTTATGTCTGTAATAGCGCAGCTTGTCCGCTACTGTGGCAATTTCAGACGGGCCGGTATATTTAATATTAAACCTTTCCGCTTCAAGCAATTTGCGTGGTTGCAATAACTGGAAACGGTGAATATATAATGGGGCATACTTGACGCCGCCGAGACAATGGCAGGTCACTATATACATATGTTTACCAAGGCGTATAAATGGGTACCATTTATCATGAAAAAGAATCCGGTTAGTACAATTCAGATCACTTTTAGCCACTATGTTAGTATAGCATTTTCAATACATCTTGCTGCATATGTAGCTAAACGTATCTTTTTTGCGATATCAAAAGTATTAATTGCCTTTATCAATCCAATAGTCCCAATGGATATCAAGTCATCAATGTCCTCGCCTGTATTGTCAAATTTTTTGACGATATGTGCCACTAGTCGCAGATTTCTTTCAATTAATACGTTTTTGGCCTTTTCATCTCCATTTTTAAGTCTGTCGAGATATATCTGTTCTTCTTTTTCGGAAAGCGGTAAAGGAAAAGTATTATTAGTAACATAAGCGACAAGAAAAGCTATACCCTCAATAACGGCGGTTGCCAGAGCCGCAAAAAAAGACACTAGCCAATCACCCCCTGACAATTCTGTGTTTCATTGTATGGGGAAATAAGGCATATTGTGCCTGTCATAAATTAAAATAAATATGGTTTTTCATGGAAATGCACTGGCTTTTACATTATAATTATCTATAGGAAGGTGATACATAATGGACCAATACTTGGGCGACATGGGAATTCTGATTTCTATTGGACTTATTATTCTATATATGACATGGGACAAACTTTTTCCAGACGAATAGAGTCTTTTTCAAAACGTCCATCTACGTTGTTGCTCCTACGCGTTTTCGCTCAACGTACTTCCTTGTACGCCTTCGCTCAAACGCTAGTCGCGAGCCGTACAATCTGTATCGGGAAACGTTCAAGTCAGAACGTTGCATCTGAACTTTTTTAAACAGCCTCTTTTTATTAATGTTGCGTGTTTTTTATCACCCATTTATAATCAACAAGTCAACCCATCGCTATTATACTGTCTTTTTCATTTGAAATTGCATTTATTACATTCTCAAGTGCGCCGCCAATTATTTTACTGAGTTTCATAACAATTGACAGCGGTGTGCTTTGTAAATCTAAATAACCAATTTGTCCTCCGGCATTTACTACACCAATAATGGAGATGTGTCCTACACTAGGCAAATTATTGCCGACTGCAATACCGGCTTGCAGGCCGCCTTCCCATATCTCGATATTGCCAATTTCATTAGATTTGCCTAAGCAGGCATCAATGGCGATAATAATTGGATGGTGATATTGATGGTTAATGATAGCTATTGTTTCAACTAAATTACCGGCATGAACCGGGCATTCCAAACTTCCGAATACAATACAGTCAACATGTTCTCTTAAATGCGAACCAATTAACGGCCCAAGGGCGTCACCGGTATAGCGGTCCGAACCAATACATAATATTACTAGGGGCCTTATACTAAATCCTTCTTGTTTATGCAGCAAACATAATGCATGCTCGTACAATTTGTCACGAGCAGCAGTGTCATTCCGATTTGTTGTTAGTTTACTGATAGGATTTTTTTTCATTATCCCCTCTCCTCATCAAACAGCCTTTAGTAATCTGTATGCATTATACCGATAATTATTGCAATAAATTTTTAAACCTCTTCGCTCATCTAGATGCGAAGAGGTTTTTCTTACAGTATCAGAAAGTATAACTTTCCGGATTTTTCTAAAGTATTTCGCTTTACCCTGTGGAGCCGGAAAGTAACTTACTTTCTTTCTGCTTTAAAACCTTACGGTTTTCCCCGATTCTTCACTGTTCGAAACGGAACGTTTTTCTTACCCCACAAGTGGCAATGTTTGGTATTCAGGTTGCTCAGCCGCTTCTGCCAACGCCTTAATTACAAATTGAATATGTTCTTTAATATCAATTCCCATTTCTTGAGCACTGCTTAGTATAGTATCACGGTTTACTGCTCTGGCAAACGCTTTGTCTTTCATCTTTTTGACTACTGACTTAACTTCAAGGTTGTCCAGATTTTTATCCGGGCGTACTAAGGCGCAGGCAATAATAAAACCCGTAAGTTCATCAACCGCTAATAAAGTTTTCTGCAAAATAGTACGCTCGCCGCACCAATCCCGGGCATGGGACTCAACATTGGTGATAAATTCTTCGTCATAACCATGAGCTGAAAGTATTTCCCTGGCATGGTCAGGATGTTCAGCAGGATATTTTTCAAAGTCAATATCATGTAACAGCCCCACTGCACCCCAATAGTCTCTATCTTCATTGTATTTAACAGCATAGGCCTTCATAGCGATTTCCACTGCCAAACAATGTTTAAGCAAGACTTCGCTCGTAACATGCTGATTAAGTACTTCCCAAACTTGCTGCCTTGCAATTTGCATACAACCACTCACTCCTTTTTTAGATTATACTATAAGCTTATAAATTATTCAAAATTCTATAAATCCTCCGATAGTCATACAGTATAAGAAAGAATGGGGGTAATGTTGTGTACATTGTATTTTCAGCGTTTCTGGGAATTAGCATGCTAATAAGTGGTATATTCACCATGCGGCTTGGTCTTAAACACTTGTTATGGCACCGCATGCAGCATACTTTACGAAAACTTGTCATTACTCCCTGGCGAGGCATGATAATTGGAACGCTGGCAGCTGCTATAATGCAAAGCAGTACAGCATTATCACTAATTACCATAGGCTTAGTTAGCGCCGAATATTTATCATTTTATCAAGGACTGGGATTAATTCTTGGAGCTAATATTGGTACTTGCTCCACTGTGCAATTAATGAGTTTATCCCTACCGGATGAATTATTGCTTCCGCTGTTTTTTATATTAATTTTCGTCATTGCCAGCAGTAATCGTCTGCGTTATTTAGCAATGGCTGCAGCCGGGCTATTGAGCATGTTTATCGGTTTAGATGTTTTGTCTGACACGCTAAGCAACATGTCAGAACTTAATACCGTTATCCAATACTTAACAATTGCTAGACGAAATCCGTTATATGGAATTCTGGGCGGAATTATAATGACATTTCTGTTTCAATCAAGCAGCGCAGCTACAGGGGTTCTAATGATGCTGGCCACTGAAGGCATTATAGATTTGACTACTGCTGCTTATGTCGTGTATGGCAATAATATCGGCTCTTGCCTTTCATCAGTTGTTGTCGGTGCCACCGCTCCTTTGGCAGCTAAACGAATAGCTGTATCTCACATAGTGCTCAATGTTCTGGGAGTAGCCGCCGCCTTACCCTTTACTTCCCTGTTAATAGCAGCCGCAAATTGGTTCACCGCTGATTTTGCCAGACAAGTAGCGCTGGTACATACAATATTCAACATAATATCATCCCTGGTTGTATTGCCAATAGTAAAACAGTATGCCCTTTTCATCATGCGTCTTGTTCCCGGAAAAGAGTAAAAAACAGGTTAACTATCCTTTTATCTTAATTCCAATACTACCACTTCTATCAGCGGGAGTTCCACTTTGCTGCATCGGTGGGGTTAGAATCCCTCACCGAAGCCACGATGTTCAGCGTTAGCTGGACGAGTTTACTTATCTGCACAGTTCACCTGTTTGAATTGCCTGAAAATATAAGCCGGCTTGGCTGACTAATTCTTCATGAGTACCCATTTCAACAATTCTGCCATTTGATAAATAAACTACTTTGTCAGAAGCTGTCAGTATGGAAAGACGGTGTGTAATGATAAAGGTGGTACGTCCTATGCTAACCTGACGGATGGTTTCCATTACCTGCTTTTCGGTCTGGGCGTCAAGAGCTGCTGTAGGTTCATCCAACAAGAGTATTGCTGGTTCTGTTATTATTGCTCTGGCAATAGCGATGCGCTGTCGCTGGCCTCCTGATAAATTGCCCCCATATTCGCCTACAACATAATTGTAACCTTGATCAAACATCATAATAAAGTCATGGGCGTCAGCCATTTTCGCAGCATGCTCTATCTCTTCGCAACTTGCAGATGGCCTGCCATATCTAATATTTTCCATAATACTGGTATTAAACAAAATAGGCTCCTGTTGAATGAAGCCGATATGTTTGCGCAAAGCGCTAAATTTTAGATTTCTTATATTAATACCATCAATATAAATATCGCCCTCGCTGGGGTCGTAAAACCTGAGCAGCAAATTAGCAAATGACGATTTCCCGGCACCACTTGGTCCCACAATTGCTATAACATCGCCAGTTTGTGCAGTAATATTGATATTGCTAAGTATTCCCAAATCTGGACGATAACTGAAAGAAACATTCCTGAACTCTACCTGACCGGTTACTTTATCCAGTTCCATACTGCCTTCAACAACGGTGCGGGGTTGCTTTTCCAGACTGCCGATGCGCCGCCAGGCGACAACACCCATTTTTAAACGAGTAACAGCTTCACTAATTTTCCTCACCGGAGTAGGCACATTAATGATATAAATTAGAAAGGCAAACATACCGCCGATTGTCAGATCACCATTGATTACTTCCCGCCCACCATACCAGATAATTATAGTCAGACCAATAGCCGCCAAAAATTCCACTAAAGGTATCAGAATTGCGTTTAACCGCTGGACTTTCAGAAAATCCCCGGCAGCCTGGTGAATTTTCACGCTAAACTTTTCATATTCGTAATCTTCCCGCACATAACTTTGGACTATCATTGTTGACAGGAAAGCCTGATGCAAAATGGCAGTCACCTTAGCCAGCGTATGT
>JAEYSJ010000369.1 GCA_023434855.1 Bacillota bacterium
CACCTACACTTCCCGTATAATGCCACTTTTCGTCAGTATAATACTTTGACCCCAGAGCATCACAGTTATCTTCAATAAGCCACAGGTTATACTGGTCACATAAACGCTTAATCGCAGATAAATCAAAAGGATTTCCCAACGTATGAGCAATCATTATCGCCTTTGTCTTATCCGTTATTGCTTTTTCTACCTGATTGGCATCAATATTATACTGAGGTATCGTTATATCAACAAATACAGGAATAGCCCCATGCTGAATAATAGGGGCTACAGTTGTCGGAAATCCCGCCGCAACAGTTATGATTTCATCACCGGGCAGAACACTTTTGTCCCCTAACAACGGAGAAGTAAGCGCCATAAAGGCTAATAAATTAGCACTTGAACCGGAATTACAAGTATAACAATACTTTACATCCAAGAATTGGGCCAGCCTTTCTTCAAACTCCTTTGTGTACCTGCCAGAGGTTAGCCAAAACTCCAATCCGGCATCAATTAGATTTAAAATCTCTTTTTCATTGTAAACTCGTCCTGCATAGTTTACCTTTTCACTTGTAGACATCATCTTATTTTCATTTAGTTTGGCGTTATAATATTCTTCTGCCAATTTCATTATTTCTTGCTTTAGCTGATTACTATTCTTCAATGCTTTACTCTCCAATCAAAATTATAAAGCTGTTAAGTTTTCAAAAAGCTGTACTGCTTCGCTAATATTGCTAACGTCGAACTTGCTCGCATCAAGAACCAGTCCGCCATTGTCGGCAAAGCCCTCTTGGTATTTCCTTCCATTATACGGGGATTTTTCGATAACCTGAGGGGTGAAGGCCTGTGCGCAGATTTCTGTCTCGACATATTCCACAATTTCCTCATGAATCAAACTAGCGGAATATCGAAGCTGGTTAAGCTTTCGCTCTATCAGGATATCCTCAATAGACAATTGCTCAACCATTAAAACAAATATTTGCTTCCATTCAAGCTTCTCCAATATGTCTGGCGATTGTAATCCCAACACAACAGTCCTTAATATGGCGCAATACAATGACCACCTATCTGTAGGATATTGTGGCAGCAGCCTTTCTAATGAAAATGGCGAATAAGAACCAACCGTCTTTAATATCAAGGTCTGGAATTCAGTCAGTTCGGCATCTCCAGTGATCGTCTTTTGAGACTGCGCTCCCACTGAGGATTTTGACGTTCCTGCAATTGTCAAAGGATAGCTTATCACAGGAAAGCTGTCATTAATAGCAAGGTTTACGATGCCCATATAGATATCCTGAGCGTTTCCATCCCATAGTCGGCCTGTTTTATTAAGCAGTGTCTGGAAATAACTTCTCCTGAAACCCGAATTGATATATAACAGCGGTAAACCGTACATAACATTGGGAGTTTGTATCACCTCGTTCAGTGCTGCTCTACCGGACATTCTGTCGACTTTAACTTTATTTTTCTGATAATGTCCGGGAATTAGAAATTGATGTTGGTATCCCCCATTCATGTCGGGCCATACGTAAAAACCTCTTTCCCACAACACAATCTCATCACCGGGACTTTCCTTCAACACATCATAAAGCACTTCCAAGGCCCAAGGTAAAACAGCATCATCAGCACCAATTGAGAAAATAAATCTGCCTCTTGCATGCAAAAATGCAAACTCAAAGCTTTTGGCAAGCGGCAGATCTCTGGGCGCTCTGAAGTATTTAATCCTTTCGTCATTGAGTTCAGTCCACAGATTATATACCTCTGTGTTTCCTAACACGGAATTATCACTTAAAACAATTTCGTAGCTGCCTGTAAATCGCTGATTCAGGCAAGTCTGCAATGTGTTGCGCAAAGTAGTTGCTGAATTTCGCGCAGGTACAACAATGGAAAAATCACAGATTGCCGGTTGGGATAGTTTAGCCCGTGCATCAAAGCCATAAATCTGACTAATATAGGATAGATAATCTCCTACCCAGCCAAAATCAATGTTTCGATTTAGATAATCAGATTTGAAATCTGACAGTCTCTGGAGCTTTTTTTGCAGAGGTTTACTCCAATCTAATCTGTCAAACAGTTCTCCACTGCACAGAGCCGTAGCCAAATGATTTTCAGCGAGATTATCAATAATGTATTTTATTATATAATCCCTATTGTCCCCTAGCCGTTCTTGATTTTGTACCAATACTACAGGATAAATAACCGTTAGCCCTCTATGCTCCTCCATATTTTCCAGACTGATCGAAAGGGTGTCCTTCATGTCGACATCACTTTCGATAGGACACTCAATTGGCAACTTAAGCAAATATACCCTCTTGTTTAACTTAGAGAGTATATTTGCAGCAATCTGGCAGTCCTCCGAATCTTCATTGCTGCTTTCAATAACGATAAAAACACTTTGCGTTGGATCGTTCAGCTGCTCTATAAGATATCCCATATTAGGCTGGTCTTTCACCCAATCCGCAATTGGTATCTTGCTTTCAGCCACAAATTTGTTGATATACAGCAATAGCAGCACATATAAATTTACGTTATCTGTAATGTAATACTGGTCTGCAAGATTTATCACATTTTCTATCGTATCGCTATTTTCCAAAAAGCTGTGCCGAGCATGCGATAAGTTTAAATAATATTGTTCTAAGATTTCAAGAGCAGAATCTGTCTGCTCCAATAAGTATGTATACAGAGCAGTCAAAAACTCATATCTTGTCTTGTCCACATGATAACCATCTTCAATTAACCTACTGCTAATATCAAGATACATTTTTGTTTCTTCGGTTATACTCTCAAGATTAAATTTTTCCGCTAAAACTGCTTGAATCTCTTGAAAAGGGTACGCC